>DASYPG010000069.1:0-5781 GCA_036006885.1 Burkholderiales bacterium
GTTGCGTTCGAACAACGACGCCGCGCGGCGCTTCTACCGGGCGATGAGCTTCTACGAGACGGTGCTCGTTCCCGGTTACTACCGCAGCGGCGAGGGCCGCAAGGAAGGCGCGTTGCGCATGCTGCGCGTGCTGCGCGCGCCTGGGCCGGTGCCGTATACCTGGCGCCCCCCGCGCACCGAAGACACCTAGGAAAAAATCACGGCACGATCGCGAACCCGATCCGAAGCTGCGACGGGCGGCGCACGTTGTAATCGAGGATCGATTCGCCGTAGCCGGTGAAATACTGCACGTGGAAATAGCCTCCGACCGGACCGAAGCGCATATCTCGCGCGCGCTTCGATAGATCCACCTGCAGGCTGCCCTTGCCCGAGGTGCCGTAGCGGCCGATCAGCGTTCCGACCCATTCGCCCGCCGCGTCGTAGCGCAGCTGCCAGTCGACGTAGCCGCGGTACAGCTGGATGTCCGGGTTCTCGTCCTTTTCAAGGTAGCTGTAGAGCTTGGGCATGAACTGCAACTGGTGGCGGTTGGCAAGGCTGAAGTGCCATTCGGGCCGGATGAAGACGGTGTTGATCGAGCGCGAGTTCGTGGCGTCGCCGCCGTTCGATTCGTGTTCCAGGCCGAAGCGCAGGCTGTCGACGAAGGTCTTCTCGTCGGCGCGGTCCCACTTCCAGAAGAGCTGCGGCCGGTAGCTCGTGTCGCGAAAGGGCTTGGACTGGGAGGAGAGGTCCCAGATCGAGTTCTGCGTGTAGCCGAAGTAGAAGCCCGCGAGCCAGGGCTGCTCGCGGCCAAAGCCCGTGCCGAGGTCGAACAGGCGGTATTTGAACGAGAGCTGGAAGCGCGCGGTCCAGCCGTGGTGCTCGCCGACGATGAAATACATCGGATCGTTCTCGGAAAGCGGCGGCTCGTACTCGCCCGGAGCGTGGCGCCCGGTGCCCGGCGGCTTGGTCCCCGGCTGCACCACCGCGAGCTGCAGCACGCTCGAATCGCGCCCGACGAGGTCGAGCTGCACGTCGCCCGACAGGCTGGCGGGCATCTCGCCGGCGTAGCTGCGCCGTCCGTTCTCCGCGGGGCCGAGCGCGTGCAGCACGAGAATGCGCTGTTCGATTTCGGTGCGCAGCCGGACTTCGATCTCGTCCGGGAGCGGCTCCCTGCCCGCGCCCGCCACGATGATCTCGAAGGAGTTGCCGGCGACCGCGGCGGGCTGCTCCGACGCAAGCAGCCATTCGGGCGCCGCGGCCTGGCACAACGCCGCCTGCAGGAAGAGGCTCGCGAGCAGGATCCTCAGTCGGCGCTCCAGTCCTGCGAGCGTGCGAACCGCTCGAGCAGAAAGTTGACGAACAGGCGCACTTTCGCCGAAAGGTGTTTGCGGCTCGGGTACACCGCGTAGATCGGCAGCGGCGCCGAAACGAACTCCTGCAGCAGCGGCACCAGCCTGCCGGCGCGCACTTCGGGCCCGACGATGAACGCGGCCTCGAGCACGATGCCCGCGCCCTGGGCGGCGACCTCGGCGAGCAGGTCGCCGTTGTTGGCGTGGAGGCTGCCGCCCACGCGCACGCTGCGCTCTGCGCCGGCGGCGTCGCGGAAGGACCATACGCTGCGCGGCGCCACGTATTCGTAAGTAAGGCAGTTGTGCCGCGCGAGGTCCTCGGGCACCCGCGGCGCGCCGTGCGCCTCGAGATAAGCCGGCGAGGCGCACGGCACAAGCCGCGTTTCACCGAGCTTGCGCGCCACCACGTTGCCCGAGCCCTGCTCGCCGATGCGTACCGCAAGATCGAAGCCTTCCTCGACGAGATCCACGATGCGGTCCGAAAGCGACACGTCGAACCGTACTCCGGGGTGCTTGGCGAGAAATGCAGCGATTGCCGGTGCTACGTGGCGCACGCCGAAGTTGACCGAAGTGGTCAGCTTGATCGTGCCGCGCGGGACCACCGCCGCGCGGCTCGCCTCCTGCTCGGCTTCGTCGAGGTCGGCGAGGATCTGCACCGCGCGCTCGTAGAGCGCGCGGCCGCTCTCGGTGAGGCTCACCCGGCGAGTCGTGCGGTTCAGCAGGCGCGTCTGGAGATGCGCTTCGAGCTCGGCGACGTGTCGGGACGCCGCCGTCGTGGAGAGCCCCAGCTTCTCGGCGGCGCCTGAAAAGCTCCCGGCTTCAACAACCTGAGAGAACACCCGCAGTGCCTGAAAGCGGTCCACGGCGGCGAGATTACAACGATTTTCGGAATAATCAATCCCGATGGAAAGGCTTTATCTCGCTCCATGGGACTTTCATACTGCCCAGCGTCGAACCCACTTAGCGAAAAGGATCCTGCCCATGATCGACTCTCGTACCGCGCCCTACGCCGCGACGCTGCTGCGCGTCTCGCTCGGTGCCATGTTCATCGCACACTCGCTGATCCTCAAGTACCTCACGTTCACCCTGCCCGGCACGGCGCAGTTCTTCCAGTCGCTGGGACTGCCTGCGGGCCTCGCCTACGCCACCTTTTGGGCCGAGCTCATTGGCGGCGTACTCCTGGTGGCCGGCATCGGCACGCGCTGGGCCGCGCTCGCGCTGATTCCCATCCTGGCGGGCGCAACGTGGGTCCACGCGGGCAACGGATGGGTCTTCAACGCGCCGAACGGCGGCTGGGAATACCCGGCGTTCCTGATCATCGCGTCGTTCGTGCAGGCACTGCTGGGCGACGGCCGCTACGCTCTTGCAAACGGCCTGCGGGCACCCAACTTGCGGCTGGCAGGCGAAGCTGTTTCCTGAAAGGAGAATCAACGATGAAGCTTTACTATGCCCCCGGGGCCTGCTCGCTTTCGCCCCACATCGTGTCCCGCGAGCTCGGCATTCCCGTCGAGCTGAAGAAAGTGGACAACAAGACGAAGACCATCGAAGGCGGCGGTGACTACCGAAAGGTCAACCCGCGCGGCTACGTGCCCGCCCTCGAGCTGGACGACGGCCAGGTGCTGACCGAAGGCCCTGCGATCGTGCAGTACCTCGCCGACAGGAAGCCCGACGCCGGCCTCGCGCCGAAATGGGGCAGCCCGGAGCGCTATCGGCTGCAGGAGTGGCTGAACTTCCTCACCTCGGAAGTCCACAAGCAGTTCTCGCCGCTCTTCAAGCCCGATACGCCGGAAGACTACAAGCCGATCGCGAAGCAGAACCTCGCCACGCGCTTCGACTGGCTCGACCAGCAGCTCGCCGGCAAGGACCACCTGATGGGCAATGCGTTCACGGTCGCCGACGCCTACCTCTTCGTACTGCTCGGCTGGACCCGGCCGACCGGCATCGATCTCGCCAGGTGGCCGAACCTCGCCGCGTTCCACAAGCGCGTCGGCGCGCGACCCAAGGTGCAGGAAGCGATGCAGGCGGAAGGCCTGCTGAAGAAGGCGGCATGAGCGCGGCGCCGAGCGTCTTCGTCTCACACGGCTCGCCAATGCACGCGCTGCAGCCCGGGCCCGCAGGCGAGGTGTGGAAGGCGCTCGGCCGTCGCCTGGCGCGGCCGCGCGCGATCCTCATCTCTTCGGCGCACTGGGAGACCGATCTCCCGATGCTCACGGGCGCGGCAAAGCCGCAGACGATCCACGACTTCTACAATTTCCCGGAGCCACTCTATCGCCTGCGCTACCCGGCACCGGGCGCCCCGGAGCTCGCGCAGCGCGCTTCCGCGCTGCTGCGCGAGGCGGGCTTCGCCGCCTCGATCGACGGCACGCGCGGCCTCGATCACGGCGCGTGGACGCCGCTGCTCTACGCCTATCCGGAAGCCGACGTGCCAGTGGCGCAGATCTCGGTGCAGCCCGCGCTCGGCCCGCGGCACCATTTTCAGTTGGGAAAAGCACTGCGACCTCTTGCCGACGAGGGCGTGCTCCTCATCGGCTCGGGCCATCTGACGCACAACCTGCGCGACTGGGCGCGCGGCCAGGGCGCGCCCGCCCCGTATGCGCGCGAATTCCAGGCTTGGGTTTTCGACAAGCTCAACCAACATGATGTGGAAGAGCTGCTGGAGTACCGCTCGCGCTCGCCGCACGGCGTGCGCGCGCATCCCACCGACGAGCACTTCCTGCCGTTCTTCTTCGCGCTCGGCGCCGCGCCCGAGCCCGCGCGGCCCGAGCGCGTCTACGACGCCATCGACAGCGGCGTGCTGGCGATGGACGCCTACGTCTTCCACTGAAACGAAATAACCGTCGTCCCTAGCCGCCGAGAGCTCGGAACAGATCCGCAACAGCAGCGCGGTGAGCGCGCAGCGCCTCGATGCGCGCGATCTGCGCCGAGAGCAGGCCGCGCTCGGCGTCGAGCACGTCGAGCTGGCTCGCGACGCCGTTGTCGTAGCGCAGGCGCGCGAGGCGCAGGCTCTCGGCGAGCGCTGCGGCGCGCGCCGACTCGGCGTCATAGCTCTCTTTCGCGCGCGCCTGGACAATGAGCGCGCCGCGCACCTCGCCGAAGGCGCTGCGGATGGTCTGCAGGTACTGCGCGAGCACGGCGCGCTCGCGCGCCTCGGCGGCGTCGGTTCGCGCCTGGAGGCGTCCGCCGGCGAAGATCGGCTGGGTGATCGCACCGGCGACCTGCCATGCCGCCGCCGCGCCGCCGGCGAACAGGTTGGCGAGCGCAGCGCTCTCGCTGCCGTAGAAGGCGGTCAGGCTGATCGAGGGAAACATCTCTGAGCGCGCCACCGCCACGCGCGCGTTGGCAGCGGCGAGCTGGCGCTCGGCCTCGACCAGATCCGGCCGGCGCAGCAGCAGCTCGGAGGGCACGCCCGAAGGCACGACCGCCGGGCCGGGCAGCTCGTCGAACGCCTCGCGGATCTTGACGTTGGTCTCGAACAGCTGCTTCGGCGTGCGCCCGAGGAGCACCGCGAGCGCCACCTCCTCGCGCTCGCGGTCGCGCTCGAGCGGCGGCAGCTGCGCACGCACCACCGCCGCCTCGGCTTCGAGCTGGCGCAGCTCGAACTGGGAGATCACCCCGCCGCGCAGGCGTTTCCTCTGCAGATCGAGCGCCTCCTCGCGCAGCGCCACGGTGCGGCGCGTGAGGTCGACCTGCTCGTCGAGCGAGCGCAGTGCGAAGTACGACTTCGCCACCTGCGCGGCGAGCGCGAGGCGCACCGCGTTGCGCGAGGCCTCGCTCGCCTCGAGCTCGGCGCGCGCCGCAGCGGCGTTGGCGCGGAGGCGCCCGAAAAGATCGAGCTCGTAGGAAACGTTGAGCGTCGCGCGGTGGTTGCTGTACTCGGTCGGGATGCCGGGGAACGAGGTGGCGGTGCGCGTGGAGATCTGCTGCCGGCTGGCCGAGGCCTGGGCGTCGACGCTCGGCCAGAAGAACGAGTTGGCTTCTCCGAGGAGCGCGCGCGACTCGTCTACGCGCGCGGCCGCGACGAGCAGATCGCCATTGTGCGAAAGCGCCTCGTCGACCACCACGTCGAGCGCGGCGTCGTTGTAGATGCGCCACCAGCGCCCGTCCTCGACGAAGCGCGGCGCGGTCTCCTTCCAGGCTTCCGGCAGCTCGACCGCAGGACGCTCGTACTTCACCGGGTTGATGCAGCCCGCGAGAAGCAGGCAGGCCGCGAGCGCGAGCCTATTCATGGCCGTGCGGGGCGCGGTGCGGCGTCGAGACGCTCTTGTGCGAGACCACGCGCACCTGCTCGGCCTCGCGCTTGATGTCGGCGGTGGAGCGTTTCTCGGTGAGGTGCCGGTCGGTCATCAGCTTGAAGAACATCGGCACGAAGAAGATCGCGAGGAAGGTCGCCGCGAGCATCCCGCCCATCACGCCAGTGCCCGCGGAGACGCGCGCCCCGGCGCCGGCGCCGGTC
>DASYPG010000070.1:0-5058 GCA_036006885.1 Burkholderiales bacterium
CTGTATCCCAAGCTCGCCTTCGACTCGACGAAATTCGTGCCGATCAGCGTGATTGCCGCGATCCCGAATGTCTTGCTGGTGAACCCCAGAGTGCCGGCGTCCTCCGTGGCCGAGCTGATCGCCTACGCCAAGGCAAGCCCCGGCAAGCTGAACTACTCGTCGCAAGGCAGCGGCACCACGTCGCACCTGACCGCGGAGCTCTTCAAGAGCATGGCGGGCGGACTGCACATCGCGCATGTGCCATATAAGGGCACGGCGCCGGCCCTGGCAGCGCTCGTGGCGGGGGAGGTAGATATGATGTGCGACAACCTCGGCGTATCGCTGCCGCACGTCAAAGCTGGACGGATCAGGGCGCTTGCAGTAGCAAGCGCCAAGCGTGTTCCCTCGCTGCCTGACGTGCCGGCGCTCGCCGAGTCGCTGCCCGGGTTCGAGGCCGTCGCTTGGTTCGGAATCGTCGGTCCGCCGGGCTTGTCGCCGCCGATTGCCCAGAAGATCTCGACCGGCGTGGCCGAGGCGTTGCGCGACCCCGAAGTTCGCGCGCGGCTGGCCGCTCTTTCCGCGGAGCCGATGGGATTCACTCCAGCGCAGACGGCGGCCTACATCCGGGAGGAAACGGAGCGTTGGGCGGCCGTCATTCGCAGCGCGAACGTGAAGCTCGACTAGCATGAAGCCGACAGTCGCCATCGCTACCGGCGACCCGGCCGGCATCGGGCCGGAGATCTCGCTCAAGGCTGCGCGCGATCCGGCCGTGCTCGACATCTGCCGCCCGGTGCTGGTGGGCGATCGCGCGGTACTGGAACTGCACGCGCGCGCCTGCGGGCTGTCACTCGACGGCATCGAGCTGCTGCCGGTGGCGCAGGATCTGCCCGAGCTCGGCAGCGTCGCGCCGAGCCATGGCCGCGCCGCGCTCGCCGCGGCGGAGAAGGCGATTCGTGCCGCGCTCGAAGGGCGCTTCGCCGCCGTGGTGGGCGCGCCGCACACCGAAGCGGCCGTTCATGCCGCCGGCATCGATTTCGACGGCTATCCCTCGTTTGTCGCCCGCGTGTGCGGGCTTGCCCCCGAGGACGGCATCCTGATGCTCTGTTTCCGCCATGGCGGGCGCGAGGTTCGCATCGCACATGTCACGTTGCATACGAGCGTCCTATCGGCGCTCGCCATGATCACGGTTGCGCGAGTGGTGAAGACGGTGCGTGCCGTGCGCGACGCGCTCATGAAGCTCGGCATCGCGCAGCCGAAAATCGCGGTGAGCGGCGTCAACCCGCACGCTGGCGAATCCGGCGCCTTCGGACGCGAGGAGATCGAGGTGATCGATCCGGCGCTGCAGCAGGCCAGGCGCGAAGGCATCGCCGCCGACGGTCCTATCGGCGCAGATACTCTTATCCAGCGCATGGGATACGACGCGTATGTCGTGATGCTCCATGACCAGGGCCACGTCGCCGCCAAAGCGCTGGCGCCGCAGCGCATCGCGGCGCTCACCCTCGGCACCCCCGTGCTCTTCTCCTCCGTCGGCCATGGCTCGGCGCTCGACATCGCGGGGCAGGGCCGGGCCGACGCGACGGCGATGCGGGAAGCAATAACCCGGTTAGTCGGAGGACGCGCCTAGGAGACGCCTGGCCGGCCCCCGGGTTCTAGCCTGCGTCGAGGCGCGCGCAAAAATACGTCAGTGCGAAAGACGGGCGCCCCGCGAGCCGATATGCTCCGAAGCATGCGCGTCATCGGTCGCGTTCTCCTCGGAACCCTGGCGATCGTTTTCGCCATGGCGTTTCTTGCGCGGCTTGTCAGGCGGCCGCGAAGGCTCGGCAGGCACGTGCACGCGACTGTCCAGCCGCGCACCGTGCAACCGCGCACCGTGCAATCGGCGCAGCCGTCCTCGCATCACCACGTGCGCCCCGCCATTTGCCTTGCCGCCCTACCCGGCGGCAGCGGCTGGGGACGCCTGGTCGTGCCGCCTTCCTCACGCTCGCGCACCCTGCGCCGAAACGGCAGACGGATGATGCGCGTCATGACCGGCTACCGCCTGCAGCGCAGAAGGTTTTCCCCGCTGCCGGTGCGGCGCCTGCAAAAAACCGTCAGCGCCATGACTTACGCCATGCGCGAATCAGGCACGCCGCCGCAGCATGCTGCAAATGAGGGGCTTGCTCGCGATAGCAGTCTGCCTCGCCGCCTGCGTGCCGGCGCTAGCCGCCGAGCCCGCCGGGCCGGGCCCGGCCGCGACCTCGCAGCCTCAATCGGGGGCGCCGCGCCTTCCAACCGTCGCAAAGCCCTCGCCGCTCGCCGAGCCTGAGCGAAAGCCCGCCGCCGCGGCGCTCGCCGTGACGGTCACCGACGATGCGGACTCGACCAGGTTGCCTGCGTTTGCCACGCCCACGACGCCGATGCCGAAGAAGCTGCTGCGCGTGGGTGTCGAATGGTTCTTCTGAATTAAAGGGCTGCGACGAGCCAGGCGAACACTGCGCCGCTGATCACGACGCCGGCGACGAACAGGCTGTCGTCGGGCCGCATGTTCATCCGACCGAAGCGCCGGTAGGCGGGGCCTGCGACATCGCGCTTGGGCGGTTTCGGAGTGCGCAGCTTTGGCTTCTGCTCTTTCGGCATCATTCCCCCTTGCAGTCCTGCCGCTGACTGTAGTGCCCGGCCCGGGGCCCGGCGTAGGAACTGCGTCACGCTCGGCGTTGCAAAGGTTTACACTGCTCTCCGATGATCGCGCGGCGCTCGTTCATTGCCGGGAGCCTTGCCCTGCTGTCACAGCCGGTCTGGGCGCAGGAGCGCAAGGCGGATCGGGTCGTTCGTGTCGGGGTTCTAGACCCGCTCCCGTCCTCGATCAACGCCGGCAACATCGAGCAGCTGCGCAAGGGCCTGCGCGGCGCCGGCTACAACGAAGGTCGCAACCTCGCGATCGAATACCGCGCTTCCGACGGCCGCGCAGGGCGCTACAGCAGGCTCGCTGAAGAGCTCGAGCACGCGGGCGTCGACGTGCTGATCGCGCGCGGCACCCAGGCGGCGCTCGGCGCCAGGAACGTCACGCGCGACATCCCAATCGTCGCGCTCGGGGTGAACGACCCGGTGGACACGGGCCTGGTCGCCTCGCTCGAGCGCCCCGGGGGCAACGTGACCGGCATCGCGTTCCTGATCAAGGATCTCGAAACGCGCCGCGTGGACGTGCTGCGCGCGCTCGCGCCGAAGACGCGTCGCGTCGCGGGGCTCATGAACATGGGCAATCCAGCCATCGCGCACTCGTGGAAGATTCTCGAAGAAGCGGCGCGCGGGTTCAAGCTCGAAGCCGTGCTGGTCGACGTGCGCAAGCGCTCCCAGATCGAAGCGGCCTTCGAGACCGCGCGCCAACGCGAAGGCGACGCCGTGATCGTGCAGCTCGGAACGCTGGGCGCGCCGCAGCGCGAGGCCGTCGTCGAGCTGGCTGCGAAGCACCGCCTGCCGGCGATCTACACCGTTCGCCAGTACGTCGACGCGGGCGGCCTGGTTTCGTACGGGCTCGACGCCGGACAGCTCTTCTTCCGCGCCGCGGCGTTCGTCGACAAGCTCGTGAAGGGCGCCAAGCCCGCCGAGCTCGCCATGGAGGCGCCGCCCAACTTCGAGCTCGTGATCAACCGCAAGACGCTGCGCTCTCTCGATCTGGTCATCCCGCCGGACCTGCTGCTGCGGTCGAACGAGATCGTCTGACCGGGGCGGCTGCCAGGTCTTGTTTTGGGGCTGTCCGGGCCGCATCTGGTGGCATGGAAACGACCGGTAAGCTGATGCGTCGCGAGCTGCTCGATCTGCACCGCGCGCTCGTCGACTCCGAGCGGCGCGAGTACGAGCGCGTGCGCGGCCGCGTGACCGACCGCGCGTTCCTGGAGGCGCTGATCAGCGCGCCCGAGCTCGCCTGGCTCAATCCGCTGACTTCGCTCATCGTCCGCCTCGAGGAAGCGCTCGAAGAGCCCGACGGCGGCGCGGCGGTCGCGGATTGCGTGGCGGAGATCCGCAAGCTCCTGCGCCCGAACGCCGGCGGGTATGGCTTCCAGCGCAAGTACGCCGAGGCGATGCAGCGCAGCCCCGAGGTGATCGTGGCGCACGGCCGGGCGGTCGCCGCGGTCGGCCGGGAGGAATCCTGAAGGAGTAAAGGGGTCTGACCCCTTTTACTCCTATTTCTTCTCGGCGCCGGCCCAGCCGCTCTCGGTGAGGTCGAACACGATCTCGTCAGGGTCGTGGTACTTCACTTCGTAGAAGCCGCCGCCTTCTTTCGCCTCGCCATCTCCTCGTTCTTGTAGCGAAGCAGCGCGAGGTTCATCACGCCGTCGCTCAGGTACACGCCGCTCGCGCCCGCCCAATCGGTTTCGCCGACGCGCTTCAGGCCGAAGGCTTCGGTGTAGAACTTCGCGGCCTTCTCGGGATCGGGGACCGTGAGCGCGATGTGCCGGAGCTTCGCCATGCCGCGATCATAACCGCCGCGATCGTGAAGTCACGGAAACAGGGTCGAGCATTGCTCCGGATGGTGCTTCGTGAGCTCGTAGGCGCGCCACACCGCGGGACGCTCGTCGTGCCCGTACTTGTTGAAGGCCTCGAGGCCGCACGGATGCTCGTACCAGGCCAGACCGACGCCGAACCAATGGTCGTCGGCGGAGCCCTGGCGTGCCTGCGCGGAAAGGGCGAACGGCGAGGGCTGAAGGCGCTGTAGAATTTTGCCCCTTCATGCTAATCGTCCCGCGGCTGTGGGTCTGATCGTCCAAAAATTCGGCGGCACCTCGGTCGGCTCGGCCGAGCGCATCCGCAACGTCGCCCGCCGCGTGGCCAAATGGAAGGCCGCGGGGCACGACCTCGTCGTCGTTCCCTCGGCGATGGCCGGCGAGACCAACCGCCTGATTGCCCTCGCCAGGGAGCTGCAGGCGCAGCCCGATCCGCGCGAGCTCGACGTCGTCGCCACCACCGGCGAGCAGGTGACGATCGGGCTGCTCTGCATGGCGCTCATGCAGCTCGGGGTGCGGGCGAGGAGCTACACCGGCTGGCAGGTGAAGGTGCTCACCGACTCGGCGTTCACCAAGGCGCGCATCATTTCCATCGACG
>DASYPG010000071.1:0-4976 GCA_036006885.1 Burkholderiales bacterium
GTAGCGAGCTCGGCGACGACGCGGCGCACGTCGACCGGGAGGAACGGCTTCTCGATCACGGGGCGGCCGCTGGCGGCGGCGAAGTCGCGCAGCGCCGAGGTCAGGGTGTCGCCGGTCACGAAGGCCACGCGCGCGGCGCGCTCGGGCCAGCGCTGCTCGATCTCCTGATACAGCGCGCGTCCGTCGACGTCGGGCATGCGGATGTCGGTGAGGATCACGTCGTAGCGCTCCCTGGCGAGGTGCTCCAGCGCCTCGCGCCCGGAGCTCGCGGTGACCACGCGATGGCGCGCCGCGGTGAGGATCTGGTTCAAAGCTTCGCGGATCTCCGCCTCGTCGTCGACCACGAGGATCCGGCAGCGCCGCGCGCTCGGCGCGCCTTCCGGCCCGGCTTCGGCGCCGGCCGGGCCGACCGCGCCCACCGGCAGCGTGATGCGGAAGACGGCGCCCCCTCCCGCCGGGCAGTCGACCGTGAGCGTGCCGCCGTGGGCTTCGACGATGCCAAGGCTCACCGCCAGCCCGACGCCGGTGCCGATGCCGATCGGCTTGGTGGTGAAATAGGGCTCGAACACCCGCTTGCGCAGCTCCGCCGGAATGCCCGGCCCGCTGTCGGCGACGGTGATCCGGACCCCGTCGAGCGCGGCGTCGTGGCGCGTGGTCACGCGGATCCGGCGCGGCCCAGCGTGGTCCTGCAGCGCGTGCTGCGCGTTGATGATGAGGTTCAGGACCACCTGGTGAAGCTGGTCCGCGTCGGCGTGGATCGGCGGCACGGCGCCGAGGTCGAGCGCGACTTCGATGCCGCTGGTGCGAACCGCGTAGCCGGTGATGTCGAGCGCGGCGCTCACGACGTCGTTGATCGCGACACGGCCGCGTTCCGGCCGCTGCTGCCGCGCCATCGCGAGGAAGGTGCGCACGATGCGCGCGCACCGGTCGGCCGCCGTGCGGATCTTCACCGCCGCGGCGCGCGTCGCGGAGTCGCCTTGCTCTTCGAGCATCACCGCCCGAGCCACCACCACCGAGAGCGGGTTGTTCAGCTCGTGCGCGACCCCTGCGAGGAGCGACCCGAGCGCGGCCAGCTTCTCGCGCTGGTACAGCGCTTCGCGCTGCCGCGCGAGCTCCTCTGCCGAGCGCTTCTCGTCGGTGATGTCGCGCGCGATTGTCAGGACGTGCGGCTTTCCCTGGTACTGCATCGGGATGGCGTGGACTTCGATCTCGAGCGTCGAGCCGTCCTTGCGGGTCTCGGTGATCTCGGCGCGCACCGCCGTCGCGGCATCGATGCAACGCAGGACATTGGGCCGGTAGGAGGGACCGGCGAGCCGGCTCGGCGGCGACGCGAGGCGCTCTTCCTCGGAATGGCCGTACATCCGCCACAGCGCGGGATTGGCGTCGACCATCTCGGCCTCGGCGTTCCACAGCGCGAGCCCGTCGATCGAGGCGTTGAACATCGAGCGGTACTCCTCGGCGCTCGTCTCGAGCGCCTGTTGCACGCGAGCGCGCGCGGCGATGTCCTGCTGCAGCCGGGTCTGCGTCTCGGCGACCCGGATTGCCATGGCGTCGAAGGCGCGGCTCAGGCGTCCGAGCTCGTCCTCGCCGCCGAGAGCGCTCCGCGCCGACAGGTCTCCGCGGGCGAGCGCTTCGGCCGCGCGCACAAGCCGCGCGGTGCGCCGCGTGAGCAGGAAATGGACCAGCAGCCACATCGCGAGCGCGAGCGCGGTCACCCAGAGCGCCGAGTAGAGCGATTGCTGCAGCACCTGGCCGCGTGCCTCGGCCTTCGCGCGCTTGAGGTCGTAGGCGAGCACGAGTACCCCGGCGCGAGATGGCCGCAGCTCAGAGCGCTCGCCGCCCATCAGGATTCCGGCGTAGCCGAGCAGGGCGTCCTCGTCCAGGTCGTTAGCCACCCGCGCGTGGCGCTCGCGAACGGCGCGGGCCGCCTGGTCGGGATCGAACTGGGGCAGCGCTTCGTCGATCGGCCGTCCCAGCCATGCACGCCGCGTGGTGGCGATGACCGCGCCGCGGTCGTCTGTCAGGCAGACATAAAGGTAGTCGTGATTGTGCGCGAGCACGGCGATCTCGTGCTGCGCGACCGCCTCTTCGCCTTTGAGCAGCAGATATTCGAGCGTGCTCTGCAGGCGCGACATCTCCTGCGCCAGGCGCTTGCGGCTCTCCTGCTCCGCGGCGCGCTCGGCGCGCGGCACGTGGTACAGGAAGTTGAAGGCGCTCAGCGTCGCCGCAAACCCGAGCAGGATGAGCGGCACCGTCAGCCTGAGCGATGCCGGCACCGGGATCCTCACGGCGGCAGATTGGCGAGCGGCTCCGGCGCCAGCACGCTTTCGATCTGCAGCCCTTCGCGCAGGAGCTTCGATTCGAGCATCAGCGCCATGAGCCGCCGTCCGGTCAGCGCCAGCTCGGGCGCCGCTCCGCCCAGCATTTTCAGGTTCTCGTCGCGCGACGGGATGTGCAGGCCTTGCAGGGCGGCGAGGAACTGCTCGCCGCTCGTCTGCTGGCGGATTCCCATGCGTCGTGCCGCGTCCCTCGGATCGAGCTTCATGTACTCGAGCGCGCGGAACCAGCCGGAGAGCAGCTCGCGGACCGCGTTGGGCTGTCTTTCGAGCACGCTCGCGCGCACCGCCACCAGGTCGACGATCTCTCCCGGGATCTGGGTACTGTCGAAAAGCGTGATGGCGCCGGCGCTGAGCAGCTGGCCGCGGTACGGATCGAAGGTCACCGCGCCGTCCACCTGCCCCTTCTCGAAGGCGCCGGGCTGCTCGTTCGATTCCACGTGAACCACTTCGACCTCGCTTGGCTGCATCCCGTTCAGCGCGAGCGCCCGGCTCAGGACGAAGGCGCCGAGCGCGCCGCTTTCGACGGCGACGGGCTTGCCCCTGAGGTCCTTCATGGAGCGCATGCCGTCGCGGCCGACGACCGCGTCGGCGCCGTGGGACACGTCCACCACCAGGATGGCGCGCGGCTGCAGGCCGTCCACGGCGAGGCTGAACAGCTCGTCCAGGCTGATCACCATGCCGTCGATCGCCTGGTTGCGGTAGGCGCGCAGGACCTCGCTCGCCGAGGGATATTCCACCAGCTGCACGGCCTTCAGATCGAGGTGGCCCAGCTCGCGCGCGAGGTACAGCGGCTCGCTTCCGATCCAGACGTTGGTGCCGATGCGCAGCGCCGGTTCGGGCTCGCGGATGCAGCCGAAAAGCGGCGCGAGCAGCGCCGCGCAGGCCAGAAGCCGCAGGATCCTCCTCGCGATCGTTTTCATCGGCGCCTCACTCTCCGCTCGGGATGAAGATGTAGCCCTCGTTGCGTACCGTCCTGATGTAGCGCGGGCGCGCGGGGTCGGGCTCGATCTTCTTGCGCACGCGCATCACCCGCAGGTCGACGGTGCGGTCAAACGGGTCCCAGTCGCGCCGGCTCAGGTTCAGGATGCGCTCGCGCGAGAGCGTCCGGTTGGGATGCTCGGCGAGCGCCTTCAGCAGATCGAACTCGAGCGGCGACATGGCGAGCTCCGTGCCTTGCGCATCGGTGAGCCGGTGCGCGGCGGTATCGAGTACGCAGCGTCCCATCCGTACGCGCCCCGCGCCTAGATCGGCGCAGCCCGCCGGGGAGGTTCGCCGCAGCACGCTCTTCACGCGCGCGAGGAGCTCCCGAGGATCGAACGGTTTGGCGACGTAGTCGTCCGCGCCGATTTCGAGGCCGACCACGCGGTCCACGACCGCGCTCGCCGACGTGAGCATCACGATGGCGATGCTCGCGTAGCGTTCGCGCAGGTGCCGCGCCAGCGAGAGGCCGTCTTCGCCGGGCATGTGCACGTCCAGGAGCGCGAGGTCGATTTCCCGGGCCGCGGCGCTCGCCCGCGCGGCGCTCGCGTTCTCGGCGGCGAAGGTCGCGTAGCCCTGGGCGGCAAAGTATTCCACCAGGACCTCGCGCACTTCCGCTTCGTCATCGACGATCAGGATAGTGGCCTCTCGTTCCACACCCCTCCCGCCGCTCATCCAAGCAGCGCACGCGCGATGACGTAGGCGATCGCCACCGCTCCCCACAGCTTGAGCAGGTAGAAGAGGCGCCAGGCGCTGACGAATAGCACCTGCGCCAACGTTTCGCGAGGCTCCGGAGCAAGATCGAGGCTGACCCGGGCAATCTCGCGTAATTCGGTTTCCGTGATCCGGTTCATCGTCCGCGTCGCGTCTCCACGATTAGAGCGCAACCGTCACGCGCAGGAACGTCGCCGGAATGGAGGTCATGTCCTCGCGCGAGCTCCTGTTCTGAATCCTGCACAGGTCCTCCAGCTGCCTCTGCAGCTCCGCCGCGCGCCCGCTCTTGTCTGCGGCTTCGAAGGCATTCATGGTCGGCCCGTAGTAGTTCCTGAACCGGCCGACGAACTCCGCCGGCGTACCGGGAAACTTGAAGGTAAACATGTCACGCGCGAACGATATTTTTTCCCCCGGAACTCCGGCAGCGACAAAGCGTTCGGTGACGCTGCTCTCGACGCCCCAGGTCATGGGACTGACGAAGCCTTCCGGCGGCGGCGGCGTGAAGGCCGAGCTGATCTTCAAGACCTGCGCGACGAGCGTCGGATCGTTGGGGATCCAGTTGCCCATGATGATGCGTCCCCCCGGCCGGATGACGCGGACCATCTCTTTCGCGACATCGAACGGCTTGGGCGCGAACATCGCGCCGAAGATGCTTACCAGCAGGTCGAAGCTCCGATCCTGCACTCCCCGCAGGTCGGTAGCATCGCCCTCTTGGAACCTGCAGTTGCTGACCCCCAGCTCCTTTGCGCGCCGGTTGCCGGCGGCGACAAGGTTGCTAGCAATGTCGACGCCCAATACGTCGGCGCCGCGTTTGGCCGCAGGGATGGCGGTGGTTCCGTCACCGCATCCGAGGTCGAGCACCTTGAGGCCTTTCGTGATGCCGAGCTTGCCGACCAGCGCCTCCCCGCTTTCGCGCATGGTCTCCGCGATGCGGGTGAAGTCGCC
>DASYPG010000072.1:0-4694 GCA_036006885.1 Burkholderiales bacterium
AGGCCACGGCGAAGGTGATGCACGAGCGCGCCGGGGCGCCGTCGATCTCGAGCGTGCAGGTGCCGCACACGCCGTGCTCGCAGCCGAGATTCGTTCCGGTGAGCCCGCCGTTTTCGCGCAGGAAGTCCGCGAGGTGCGTGCGCGGCTCCACCTGCTCGTCCAGCGGCTGGCCGTTCACCGTCATACGCACGCGGGTCAGGGCCATGGGTCGGCGCGCTCCACGCGCTCGGCGCGGCGCTTCGTTTCGTCGTAGACGGAAAGGTCGGGCACCGTGAATTTTTCGATGAGAAGGGCTTGGCGCGCCTGATCCAGGGATCTTTCTTCATGAACCCGAAGAAAAGCCTGTCTCAGCTTTTCCACTTCACGAGACTTCAAAGGCGCGGTGGCGACCAGCGGCGGCATCGGTGTTGGATCGGTGACGGCGACGACTCGCACCTGCGAAGCGAACTGCGGATCGCCGGCGCGCAGGAGGTCGAAGACGTAGCCGTCGAGCGGCCCTACATCGATCTTGCCATTCAAAAGAGCTTGAATTACGCCCCGCGGATTGAGGAGGCCGCCGATGATCTGGCGGTACTTCGCGTTCGGGTGCTTCGTGAGAAGCAGGGTTCGCCAGGCGAAGTAGCCCGATTGGGAATCCTTGAGCGTGTAGCCGGCGACGCCGCCGAAGGTGTCCTCGAGCGTGCGGTAGGGCGCATCGGCGCGGACCGCGATGTCGCTCATGTAGATCGCCTTTCCCTGGTAGCGCGCCAGGCTGGGCTGCGGCGCGGCAAGGATGGTCGGGGCGGGCTTGCGCAGCGAGGCGGGCAGGCCGCACATCTGCACCACGCCGAGGTCGTCGCGCGCCCACAGCTCCGAGAGGAGCTTTGGCGGCGCGTGGTCGACGAACTCGACCGGGACATCGGCTGCGCGCGCCGCCCAGCCGATCACCGCGCGCCACGCTTCGGCCGCCGCCGGCGTCACCGAATACATTCGGGCATTGGCGAGCATCAATCCGCTTTTATGTTTGCTTTACGCACGACTTCGCCCCACCGGTCGTATTCGGTCTTGATTCGCTTCGCGAGCTCGGCGGGCGCCTCGCCCGAAGGCTCGGCGCCCATCCCGGCGAGGCGCTCGCGCACTTCGGGAAACTGCAGCACCTTGGCGACGTCGGAATGGATCTTCTCCACGACGTCCTTCGGGGTGCCCGCGGGCGCCATGAGCGCGTACCAGGACACCGCCTCGTAGCCCGGCAAGCCCGCCGCGGCCGCGATCGTTGGCACCTCCGGCAGCGCCGCGAGCGGCGCGCTCGACGCGACGCCGAGCGCGCGCAGCTTCCCCGCCTTGATCTGCGGCAGCGCCGAGGGCACCTGCGCGAGCATGAGCTGGATGCGGCCGCCGAGAAGATCCTTCATCGCGGGGCCGACGCCCTGGTACGGAAGGTGGACGAGGTCGAGGCCGAGCTGGAGCTTCAGGAGCTCGACGCCGACGTGCGCCTGGCTGCCGTTGCCGGGCGAGCCGAAATTGAGCGTGCCCGGCTTGGCGCGGGCGAGTGCGATGAATTCCTTCATCGAGCCGGCCGGCACTTCGGGGTTGACCACCAGCACGTTCTGCACCGCCGCGATGCGCGTGACCGGCGTGAGGTCCTTGAACACGTCGTAGGCGAGCTTCGAGTACATGTGAGGGTTCACCACCAGGTTGCCGTTCGGGGCGGCGAGCAGCGTGTACCCGTCGGGCGGCGACTTGGCGCCCGCCTCCATGCCGATGTTGCCTGCGGCGCCGGGGCGGTTGTCGATCACCACCGGCTGGGCCCAGATCGCCCCCACCTTCTCGCCGACGAGGCGCGGCATCAGGTCGGAGGCGCCGCCGGGGGCGAACGGCACGATGATGCGCACCGGCTTCTGCGGCCAGCTTTGGGCGTACGCAAACGGAATGGCCACGAGGAGGAGGAAAGGGAAAAGGCGACGAATCATAGAATTCCTATTGAACGATCTGGGCGAACGCGCGTTTGAGCGCCACTGCGTGCAGCCGGCGCGAATAGGCATCCTCGCCGATTTTGGCAGCTTCCAAAACCAAGGCAGCGTCATCGAGCGGTTCTTGTTCCTTGAACAAATGGGGCGGGCCGGCGAGCGCGCCGAGAACCGCGCGGGACTCGTTCGTCTCCGGGTCGTGCAGCACCGCGCCGATCGCGTTCGCGAACTCGCCTGCCTTGCGGCAGAACTTCCAGTAGCCGTAGCGTGCCCGCGGCGAGCGCTTCGGGATGCGCAGCGCGACGATGAGCTCGTCGGGCGAAAGGACCGTGGTGAAGATCCCGGTGATGAAGGATTCGACCGGCACTTCGCGCCGCCCCTTTGCTCCTGAAACTAATACGACTCCACCCAGCATCGTCAGCGCAGTCGGCCAGTCGGCTGCCGGGTCGGCGTGGGCGAGGCTGCCGCCGATCGTGCCGCGGTTGCGCACAGCGCGATACGCGATAGTGGCGGCGACCGAGGCCATCATCCCGCCGGTGGGATCCGGGACCTTGCGGTCTTCGATCTGGGCGTGGGTGATGCAAGCCCCCAGCGTGACGGCTGTTTCGCTTTCATTTGTGGACTTCAATTCGTCGATGCCACGGAGGTCCACGAGCAGCGTCGGGTGCGCCACGCGCAGGTTGAGCATCGGGCCGAGCGACTGCGTGCCCGCGGCCGGCCTGCCGCCTTCGGCGAGCAGCTTGACGGCTTCCGGTACGTCCTTCGGCCGGGCGTAGTCGAAGACCGGCGCTTTCATTTGCCCGCCCTGAATTTGTCCGCCCTCAGGAGCGCTTCGACGATGCGCCGCGGCGTGAGCGGCGACTCGGTGATCTCGACGCCGAGCGGCGCGAGCGCGTCGTTCACCGCGTTGGCGATCGCCGCCGGCGGCGCGATGGCGCCGCCTTCGCCGATGCCCTTCTGGCCGAAGCGGGTGTAGGGCGAGGGCGTCTCCAGGTGGTCGATGCGCATCGCCGGCACCTCGGTCGCGCTCGGCAGAAGATAGTCCGCGAGCGTGGTCGCGAGCGGCTGGCCCTGCGCGTCGAACGGCATCTCCTCGTAGAGCGCGGTGCCCACGCCCTGCGCCGTGCCGCCGTACACCTGGCCGTCGGCGATCATCGGGTTCACGAGCGTGCCGCCGTCCTCGACGATCACGTAGTCGAGGATCTCGACGTGGCCGGTCTCGGTGTCGACCGCCACGCTCGCCGCGTGGCACGCGTAGCTGAACGTGCCGGTGTCGACCTTGGCCTTGTAGCCCGCGGTCGCTTCGAGGCCGGCGGGATCCACGTCGGCGGGCAAGAGCTGCGGCTTGCGGTACCAGACGTGTGCGACTTCTCCAAGGCTTAGCCTACGGTCGGTTCCCTCCACGCGCACATTGCCGTTCTCCAAAACCAAATCGGCCGCGGACACCTCCAAGAGTTTGGAAGCGATGGCCTTGATCCGATCGGCGATTACATCGCACGCCGCCGCCACGGCGCCACCCGACATCACCATGCTGCGCGAGCCCCAGGTGCCGGTGGAGTAGGGCGTCAATGCCGTATCACCAAGGATCAGGCGGACGTGGTCGGGGTCGACGCCGAGAATCGTATGGGCAACCTGCGCGAGCGTGGTCTCCATGCCCTGCCCGTGCGAGTGCGCGCCGATGCGCAGCTCGAGCACGCCGTCGGGCGTAAGGCGCGCCGCGCATTGCTCGTGGCCCGGCACCATCGGGATGCCCCAGCCGTAGTACACCGAGGTGCCATGCGCCGCCTGCTCGCAGTAGATCGAGAAGCCCACGCCGATACGGCGGCCATCGGTTTGTTGGAATTTTTGGCTTTTACGAATTTTCGAAAGGCCAATCATGTTGGCCGCACGCCTGACCGCTTCGGGATAGTCGCCGCTGTCGAAGTGCTTCTTCGTGATGTTGTTGAACGGCATCTCGGCGGGCTGCACCAGGTTCGCGAGGCGCATCTCGTGCGGCTCGATGCCGAGCTCGCGCGCGGCGGCGTCGATCATCAGCTCGAGCGCGAAGCACACGCCGGTGCGCGCGACCCCGCGGTAAGGCAGGATCGGCGCCTTGTTCGTCGCCACCGACCAGGTGCGGCAGCGGTAGCGGTCCATCTTGTAGGGGCCGGGCAGGATCGAGCTCACCTGCGCCGCCTCGAGGCAGGCCGAGAACGGGTACGAGGAATACGCGCCCGAGTCGACCGTCGCCTCGCAATCGATGCCGAGGATCTTTCCCTTCGCGTCGGCATAGAGCGTCAGGTCGTAGTGATGCTCGCGGCAGTTCGAGTTCGCCGAGAGCTGCTCGCGGCGGTCCTCGATCCAGCGCACCGGGCGGCCCAGGCGGCGGCACAGCCAGGCGAGCGCCACCTCTTCGGGCAGCAGGATGCCCTTGTAGCCGAAGCCGCCGCCGACGTCGGGCGCGATCACGCGGATCGCGCCCTGGTCGATGCCGAGGCACTCGGCGAGGCCGGCGCGGTTGATGTGCGGCATCTGCGCCGCGCTGTGCATCACGAGCTGTCCCAGGCGCCGATTCCAGTCGCAGACCACGCCGCGACCTTCCATCGGCGACATGTGCTGCCGCGCCGTCCGGATCTGCCTTCTGATTTTCACTTTTGCTTGTTTTTCGATCGAAGACAGATCGTCATCGACGAGCGATTCGAGGAACACGTTGTCGTTCCACTCCTCGTGCACCAGCGCCGGCGGGTTGGTCCGCGCTTCGATCATGTC
>DASYPG010000073.1:0-9124 GCA_036006885.1 Burkholderiales bacterium
CCGCGAGCCGGTGCTCTCGGCGCACAACGACTACACCGAATGGTCCGGGCCGCAGCGCGTGCGCGAGATCATGGGCGACGAAGCCGAGCGGCTCCTCGCGCGGCGCTTCGCGATCATCCAGGTGTGGCGCGCCGCTTACAACAGTGCGGCCGAGCCGATCGCCGCCAATCCACTGGCGCTCGCCGACGCGCGCAGCGTCGCGCCCGAAGACCTGCTGGTGGCCGAGCGCCGCTACCCGCACCGCGTCGGGCAAACCTACCGCCTCAAGTACAGCGCGCGGCACCGCTGGTTCTACTTTCCGCGCATGCGCCGCGACGAGGCGCTCGTGTTCAAGGTCTACGACTCGGAGAAGGACGGCCGGGCGCGCTTCACGCCGCACACCTCGTTCGACGACCCCGCGACGCCGAGTGGTGCGCCACCGCGGCAGAGCATCGAGGCACGCGCTCTCGCCTTCTTCTGACAGTCTACTAGCGCCGCACGCCGCGATAGAAGAGGAACATCGCGGCAATCTGCAGCACGTGGTAGAGGTCGTTGTGGTTGAAGCGCTCGTGGAGCGCGAGACCGCTCGCCTGCGCGAGCCCTGCGAGCACCGAGACCGCCACACCCGCCAGGATCCAGCCGTTGAAGCGCCAGACGTGGACGGCCGCCACGATGAGGAGCGCGATTCCCGTATCGGCGACCACCCAGATGAAATCGTCATGGCGAAGCATCCACGCCAGGTAAGCCAACAGCTTTACCGCCGCTAACGCGATCAGGCCGTTCCGAAGCTTCCCCGGCGTCAAGGCGTAGGCAGAGGCGCCGACCATGCCGAAACTCGTGACACCCACCGCGAGGGTGGTCGCCTTCCACAACAGGTCGCTTTGCCAGAAGCCGTGCCAGGTGCCACCGAGCAGCGCGCCCACTGCGAGGGCGAGAAAGGCCAGCGACCAAAATCTTGAATAGGCAATCAACCTGAACCCCAAGAAAGCTGACACCACCGCGAGCGCGTAGTCGGTGAGGACGGTCGTCGGCTCGTTCACGCGCGCAGGCGCCCCCGGTGCCAGAGGCCGACGGCGATGACGAAGGCCGCAAGGACCCAGTGGAAGAAGACCGGAATCGTGGGCCCCTGGAAGAGGAAGCGAAGCACCATGCCCGCGAGGTAAATCCAGCCGAACCAGAGCCAGTGCACGGCGAAAAAGCGCCGCGGCCGCACGAAGAAGCCCCAGCGGCGCGTGAAGTCCGAGCAGATCCTGGCCATCAGCACGATGATCGCGAGCTGCGCGGGTAGCAGGAGCGGATAGGGCATGAGGCCCGAGTACCAGCGCTCCATCGGCGGCAGCCAGGGCACGCCCCAGAACGCCACCAGCGCCTGGCCCGCCACGCGCAGAACGAAGAGCGCGAGCAGGGTCCAGAGCAGGGGAATCACCGAGTGAACAAGACCAAAATCACTTGTCGCCGAAGAACATCCGCTTGTAGTGGCGGTACCACTCGCTCTGGAAGAGATCGTCCGGGTCGTGCTTGCGCTTGAGCTTGAGGAACTCCTGCATCTGCGGATAGCAGGCGTCGACTTGCCGGCGCAGCGCGTAGCGGTGGTAGGTCGGGTAGTAGCTGCCGCCGTGGCGCATGCCCAGGTCGATCAGGCGCCGCAGCGCGTCGGCGCCGCGGATCACGCCGCCGGTGGTGTGCTCGATGTGCAGGTTGAAGATGACGCAGGCGTAGGGCTTGCGCGCCCAGGCGAGGAAGCTCTCGCGGTCCTGCTCGATCACGCGCACCGTGCCGTAGATGATGTTCCAGGCGTCGCGCCGCGCGAACTCGCGCACCTCGGCCATGAAGCGCTCGAGCGCCTCGCGCTCGACATAGATCTCGCAGATCGCCTCGGTCGCCTTGTTCGGGGCGTCGGTCATGCGGTCGATGGCGCGGTGGTACTCCTCCGGATAGAAGCTCATCTGGCTCTCGTCGGACCAGTAGAGCTGCCCGTTGGTGGACACGTAGTGCGCGGCGTAGCGCTTGAACGCCTCGCTCTTGTTGGTGTGAGCGAGGAACAAGAGCTCCGTCCACTCGCCCTCGCCGAGCTCGTGCTGCAGCTGCGGCATCGGCCGCGCGTCGTCGACGGGGCGGTAGCACGAGAACACGCCGCGCTTCAGGAAGTCGTCCGACTTCTCGTCGATCGCGTACTGGAAGTCGCCGTAGGTGAAGCCCTCGCCGACGCGGGCGCCGAAGGCCTCGGCGAGGCCCGCGATCTCGCGCACCTCGACCACGCGCTCGAGCTTGCGCCGCGGCACGAGCCGCAGCGTGGCCGAATAGATGAAGCCGAACAGGCCGTAGCCGCCGATCGCGAGGCGAAAGAGCTCGGGATTCTCCTCGCGGCTACAGTTCATCAGATTGCCGCGCGCGCTGATGAGCCGGAACGACTCGACGTCGTTGATGAAGGGCGGCATGGCGAGACCGCGGCCGTGGATGTTGGCCGAGAGGCAGCCGCCGATGGTGACGCGGTCGACGCCGGTCTGCTTCTGCGCGAACGCCCAGGCCTTGCCCGCGGCATCGGGCTTGTCGGTCGAGTTCATCGCCACCGACTGCGTCTGGAGGTAGGCGAGGATCTCCGGCCACTCAATGCCGGACTCGACCTCGAGCAGCCCCCGCTCGCCGTCGAACGCGAGCACCCGGTTCAGCTTGCGGATGTCGAGCATCACGGCGTCGGCGCAGAACTGCTGCCCGCCCATCGCGTGGCGCCCGCCCGCGATGCACACCGAGCGCCTTTCCTTGCGCGCCGAGGCGAGCAACCCGCGCACCGCGTCGACGCTGGTCGGCGCGGCGATGCGGAAGACCCGCGTCGAATTGAGCTGCGAGTGGACGTCGTTGACGAGGATGGTGCCGGGCGGCGGCTTCGCTTTCTTGGCGGCCTGCGACCATGTCGCCTGAGGCCACGCCGCGGCGAGCGCGGCCAGGCGAACGAAATTCCGGCGCGTGATCACGCGCCGGATTCTAGACGAGCAAAGCTATTCGGAACGCTTGAGGTCGAGCGGCAAGGTTCCCGGCGGCAGGTCATCGTGGCGCAGGCCGCGGTGCGCGGGCTCCGACAGCGACTGCGCGACGGGCGGGGTGGCGTTCTTCTTCGGTCGGCCCGGACGGTGCGTCACCTGGAAGATCTTCACGGGCGGCACAGCCGGCGGAGCTTCCAGGAAGCGGCAGTCCGATTCGGTCGGCACGCTGAGAAGCGCCCCCAGCCGCTTGCCGTTCAGGAGCACGGTATAGCGGAGCATGTGCGCCGAGCCGAAGGCGGGTTGCGCCACGATGTCGTACTTGCCGATCTTGAAATTCCTGCGCTCGACTGCGGGAAGTGCCATTGAGTCCTCTGCGGTGTGAGGGGGTGAAGCCGAACCAAGGATTATATAACCCATTGAACCTAAAGGCCAGTACTACCGCGCGGGTTACGATTTCTCCTCGGTGGGCTTGAATACGTGGCTCATGTCGACTTCGTCGAGCTTCACCGCGGCCTTGGAGGCCGCCTCGAGCGCGGCCTTGACCTTCGGCGTCTCGTGCGAGGCGGCCTCGAAGGCCTCGGCCAGGCGAAAGCACAGCGTGGCGAGCGCTTTCGGATCGGGCTTCTTCTGCTCAGGCGACGAGGGTGCGCTGTAGATGCGCTGCGCCATGCCGATGAAGATCTCGCGCGCGAGCTCCAGGTTGGGGTCCGTGTACGCCTGCGCGGCGGCTGGTTTCTTGTCCGGGCTGCTCATGCCGGCGAGCGTAGCGGCGGCGCGGGCCGCTTGGCAAGGACAAAGAACATGGAGCCGACGCCGGCGAGGAGCGCGAGCACGGTGAAGCCGGTGCGGTAATTGCCGGTGATATCCGCGAGTATCCCCGCGATCATCGGCCCGCCCACCTGCCCGATGACGATGATCATGAAGGAAAGCCCGAGGATCATGCCGATGGCGCTGCGGCCGAAGTAGTCGGCGCGGATCGCGTGCATGAACGGCCCGCGCAGCCCCCAGGCGACCCCGTGCAGCGCGGCGAACGCGATCACCCAGGGCGTGCTGTTGGCCGCCGTTCCTGCATAGGTGAGCGAGAGCAGCCCGAGGCAATGCATCAGCATGCACGCGGCGGCGATGAGGCGCTTCTCGAAGCGGTCGCCGATCACCCAGCCGAGCAGCACGCCGCAGATCTGGAACAGCGTCACGAGCGTGATCACGAGCGCCGCGGCGCCGACGGTGTAGGCGAGCGACTCCTTCATGTGGGCGATGGCGTGGACGTTCACCGCGCCCACCACGAGGAGCGCAAAGCCGTGCCCGAGCGAAAGCAGCCAGAAGGCCGGCGTGCGCAACGCCTCTCGGGCCGTGAAATCACGGGCACCCGAAATCTTCTCCTGAGCATCTTTTTCCGGGGAGGACGAGATTTGGGCAACCCCATCGACGGTCTCGCCGTGGTCCTCGGGCCGGCGCCGCATCACCATCGCGAGGGGCAGCCCCACCACGATGGCGAAGACCCCCGAGCCGAACGCGGTCGCGCGCCAGCCGAGGTGCACCAGCGACCACCCGACGATCGGCACCGAGATGCCGCCCACGGCGAGGCCCAGCGACAGCGCCGAGAGCGCGCGTGCCCGCCAGCGTTCGAACCAGTTGATGAGCGCGACGTTGATCGGGAAGAACCCGCACATGCTCGAGCCCAGCGCGATGACGATGAACGCGCCGTAGAACTCGAGCAGCGTGTCGATGAAGGACAGCGCCATGAAACCCAGGCCGAACATCACCACGCCCAGGCGGATCAAGCCCTGCGGGCCGAAGCGGTCCATGATCCAGCCCAGGGCCGGCCCGATGATGGCGCTCTCCATCTGCTGGAGCGCGGCGGCTCCGGAGAGCTGGGTCTTGTTCCAGCCGCGGTCGTCCTGCAGCACCGCGAGGTAGCCGCCGAAGGCGTGGTGCAGGAGCCCCGCCTGCAGGCCCTGCAGGCCGAAACCCGCCCCGACCATCTTCCAGCCGTAGAAAAGCTTCGCTATTTCAGGCGTCCGGTGAGATAGCGCAGCCGCTCGGCGAGCGCGGCGAGGAGCGCCGCGCCGAGCTCCGGATTGAGCTGGATGAGGGCGATGAAGGCGTTGCGGTTGATCGGCTGCAGCGTGACGTTGTCTTCCGCCAGCGCGCTCGCGAGGCGCGGCGTCTGGTCGATCAGCGCGAGCTCGCCCAGCACCCCGCCAGGGCCGATGCGGTCGACCACGGCCCCGCCGATGGTGACGGCCACGCGCCCTTCGAGCACCGCGTACATGCGCGTGCCGACCTGGCCTTCCTCGAGGATGACCTGGTTGCGCAAAAAGGTCACCGGCGGATCGTCGCACAACCCGCGCACCATGTCGGCGAGGGACCTGGGATTGAACACCGGCGGCTCCTGCGGCGCGTCCTCGCCGCGCAGCGCGCCTTGGGCCTTCGCGCGGGCCACGGCTTCGCGCAGGCGCACCACCAGCACCTTCATGAGCATGAGCGCGAAGGCCGGCTTCTGGGCGAGCGCCTTCCTGAACTGCCTCGAATCGAGCGCGATGACGCGGCACGGCGTCTTCGCCACGGCGGTGGCGCTACGCGGCACCTGCGCGAGCGCCGACATCTCGCCGAAGATCTCTCCCGCCTTGACCGAGCGGATCTCGTGCGCGCCCGCGGTCAGGCGGACGCGGCCCTTGAGCAGGAGGTACATCTTGTCGCGCTCGAGCAGCATGCGGCGGCCGCGCCGGTTCTCGCGAAAGATGGTCCGGCCCGCCGGGATGGTTTCGACCTCACCGCCTGCTTTGAAGAACTCGAGCGCTGCGGCCGGTTCGTAGCTCGGAATATCCATCGTCTGGTGGTCGACACTCTAGCCGGGGGTGCGCCCTGGGGCCGAGGGCATACGTCCTGCCCCGCGCGCCGTATAGGTGATATCGTGACGCTGTGTCGCAGGGGGGTGAAACAAACGGGGGCCCCGAAAGGGATCCGGATGCGGCCGCGCAAGTACGCGCCGGCCGCGCGGAGGCGCGCGTGCAGGCGGTATTCAGCCGCCAGCCCGAGCTGCACCGGTTCGTGATCCAGGACAAGGCGAGCCTTGCCGACCACATCGACCGCGCAAGCCTCACGGGCGAGCTTTTCATCACGCAGATCACCCTCTATCCGCGGCGCGGCACCAAGCAATACGATGAGATCTACGCCGACATCGCGCGCGCGATCACGCAGGCGGTCGCGGAGCTGCCGGAGGCGCGCGCCTGGCTGCGCGGCAGGACCTTCGTCCGCGCGCTGCACTAGACGGCAGTTCTAAACAGCAGTTTTTACAAGTATTTAGCTTACCCAGAAGCGTAGCCGCCGGGCCCGGAACTTGCGGCGCTGCGGGGCATGAAACTCCTCGAGCTGGAAAGCCTCGCCTCCGAGCCTCACATCGAACATGATCTCGCCAGCCGCGTGGGCGCGATCTTCGAGCGGTGTCCGGCGCTGCAGGGATTCTCGATTCAGGACGCGGCCGGCCTGCCCAAGCACCTCCAGGCGGCGGCGCTGGAGGGGCTCATCGTCACCGACATCGGTATTTACCCGGAGCTCGAGCCCGCGCTCACCGAGCGCGTCTACGATGAAATCGCCGTCGGGCTGCTCGACTTCATCTGCGCCCGGCCCGACGCCCGCGCGGTGCTCACCGGGCGCACGTTCGTACGGCACCTGCACTAACGCTGTCAGCGTTCGTCAAGCCCATGTAATCCTGCCGGCCCTCTCGCGGCCGGGTGACACTCCCTGACCCCCGCCCGGACGCGGCTCGGCTACCGTGGAACCATGGCCGAACGCGTAAAACGTCGCAATCACGCGACAGGATTCGACCTACGCCGCATGGGCCCGGGGGGCCGGCGGAGAGGCGAAACCAAAGCCTCGTACGCTGAGCCCATGAAAAAGCCGGTTCCAGCGTCGATCGAGTCGCTGTTTCAGCGCTACCCCTCGCTCGCGGGTTTCTCGGTGCGTGGACTGCAGGACGTTCCGGACCACTGCTCGCGCACTGGCGACGAGGACGAGCTCTTCGTTTCTGACGTGGGCATCCTGCCCTCGCTCGCGCACGACGACTCCGGGGAAATCTTCCAGGAGATCGCGTCCACGCTCGCGGAGCTGCTCGCCGAGCATCCCGAGGCCAGCGAGCTGATCTGCGGCCGGACCTTCGCGCGCACGCTTCACTGAGTCGCGCGCACGCTCCGCTGAGTCGCGCGCACGCTCCGCTGAACCCCGTTTCGCCGCACTAACAAACCCGCACAAAGCCGCAAAGGCCGTTGCAGCGGCACCAATTTTTCCCGCCTAGGGGATTTGGTGTAGTTGTCTCAGGTATTTCCCTATTGGTGTTTTCGTGACACGCCGTGTAACGTTGTCGGCGAGGGGATTACCGTCAAAGGCATGAGTTACATGAAAACTCTTGAGTTCAAACCCGGGCCGCCCGAAACGATGCTGTCGCGGCTCGAGGCCGACGTGGCGACCAAGATCAACACGCTCTTCCACCGCTGCCCGGCCCTGTGCGGCTTCGCGGTCCAGGACCGCGCCGGCCTGCCGAAAGACCTGGACAAGAACCGCATTCCCGACGCCGACCTGTTCGTCACCGAGATCGGCATCTTCCCGAAGCTCGACCAGGACCAGTATGGCGAGATCTACGACGAGATCACGGCTGCGATTTCGGACCTCGTGTACGAGCAGCCGCACGCGTACGACTATCTTCGCGGGCGTACTTTCGCGCGCACGCTGCACTAAGCGGTAAGCGGTTCGGCCGGCGGATCGATAAAGGGGGAGCTGGCAGGGAGTCCTCCCCGGCCGAACCGGCAGCATCGCAGCGGCACGAGTCACAGGGCAGGGAATTTACAAAGTCGGGGCCAAGACCCCGATTTTTTTCTATTCTTCGCCCGTGCACCTGCACCGCGACATCCTGGCCGGGACGCTCTTCGTCGTAATCGGGGCGTGCGCGCTGCTCGGCGCCCGCAGTTATCCGGTCGGAACGGCGATGCAGATGGGGCCGGGCTACTTTCCCGTGGTCCTGGGCTGGCTCCTCATCCTTCTCGGGGCGCTGGTGGGCCTGAGAGCGGCCCGGGCGCGGGACTGGCAGCCGATCGCCTGGACCTGGTCGCCGCTCGCCTGGACCAGCGCTTCGATCCTCGCGTTCGGGTTCCTGATGCCGCGGTTCGGGCTCGTGCCGGCGCTCCTCGCCATGTTTCCGCTCGCAGCCGCGGCCGGGCGCGAGTCTCGCTGGCGTGAGGTCCTCGTCCTGACGCTGGTGATGAGCGCGTTCGCTGCCGCGGTGTTCGTCTACGGGCTGAAGCTCCCGTACCGGCTGGTCGTCTTCTGATGGGCGTGTTCGAGAGCCTCGCGCTCGGCTTCGGCGTCGCGCTTTCGGCGCAGAACCTCGCGTACTGCTTTGCAGGGGTCGCGCTCGGCACGCTGATCGGCGTGCTGCCGGGCATCGGCCCGCTTTCGACCATCGGGCTGCTTTTCCCGATCACGTTCTATCTGCCGAGCGTGCCGGCGCTCATCATGCTCGCGGGCATCTACTACGGCGCGCAGTACGGCGGCGCCATCACCTCGATCCTGCTCAACCTGCCGGGCGAGACCAGCTCGGCGGTCACCTGCCTCGACGGCTATCCGATGGCGCGCGAGGGCCGCGCTGGCGCGGCGCTCGCGATTTCGGCGCTCGCGTCCTTCCTTGCAGGCTGCATCGGAACGCTGCTCATCGCGCTCGCCGGGCCGCCGCTCGGCGAATGGGCGCTCGCGTTCGGCTCGGCCGAGTACTTCTCGCTGATGCTGATGGGCCTGGTCGGCTCGGCCGTGCTCACGCAGGGCGACGCCGTGAAAGGCCTGGCGATGGTGGTGGTGGGTCTCCTCATCGGCCTCATCGGCACCGACGTCAACTCCGGCCTGCCGCGCTACGCCTTCGACGTGCCGGAGCTCGTCGACGGCGTCGGCTTCACGGTCATCGCGGTGGGACTTTTCGCGGTGGCGGAGATCGTCACCAACCTCGAGCGGCGCGAGCCGCAGACCGCATATACCGGGGCTTTGAAGCGCATCATGCCTAGCGCCGGCGAACTCTCGCGTTCGTTCTGGCCCGCGCTGCGCGGCACCGGCGTCGGCGCATTCTTCGGCCTGCTGCCCGGCACCGGTCCCGCGCTCTCCTCGTTCGCCGCCTACATGCT
>DASYPG010000074.1:0-5138 GCA_036006885.1 Burkholderiales bacterium
GCATGTCCTCCGGATGCAGCACCTTGCGCCGCTTGGCATTCCTCGCCGGCGCACCCGCCGCATCCTCCAGCTTCGCCGCGTACAGCTTCTGGTTTTGCCGGCCCCTCTTCCAGGCCTTCGACTCGTCCCAGGCCATGGCTATTTCTCCTTGGGATGATTGAACTCCTGCTCCGCTTCCCGTACCTGATGACGGCTTGTACCTGGGGCAGGTTCGGTTGGCCGCGGCTCGACCAATTGCTGGAACAGCATGTTCATGAACATGAACATCGGCTTGGTCTTGAGGACGAGCGCGCGCGCCGGCTTGTCGAGGCTCGCGTTGAAGTGCTGATGGACGCAGTTGTTGTGCACGATGGCGATGTCGCCCGCCTTCCAGTCGTAGCGCACGCCGTCGTGGATTTCGTAGCCCACCCCATCCAGGATGTAGAAGGCGGCCTCGTTGACGTGGCCGTGCTTCTGCGACTTGCCGCCGGGCGCGTACTCCTCGAGGTGCAGGTGGAAGAGCTGGCTGATCCCGTCCTTCGGCTCGACGTAGTGCCGGCTGAAGGTCTGCGGACCGTCGACGAACTTGATGTCCTTCGCCTTGTGCACGCGCGGCATGGAGCGAAGGCGCTTGAGCTCATCCTTCAGGCTGTACTGGCCCTGGATGCCGCGCACGAAGATGCGGTCCTTCTTGCTGTGGTAATGCGATTCGGTGCCCATCAGGGTTCCTTCACCATAGTCTCTCGCCGCGCTCGACCCGCGCCAGCATTTCTTGCTGGAACGCCGCCGGGCCGAAGCCGTAGCGGCTGTGGTTCTGCTCGTAGAAGAACGGCGCACCGGTGCTCACCGACAACTCGCGCATCCATGCGAGCAGCGCTTCGTCCGGATCGCGCCCGGCCGACACCAGGATATACGCCGGACGTTGTCGCCATTGCGTCGCCACGATCATGACCCCGAGCCGGTCGGGCCGGAACGACTCGGGGAAGGCGCTTCCCGGACGCAGCCAGCCGCAGACGAAGTTGCGGCACGGCTCCTCCGGCCGGCGCTCGTAGATCGTGCAGCAACCCTCGCCGCGGAAATGGCACGGCGTGCCCGGCCTCATCTCGTGACCGTAGATCGTGCCGACCGCCCAGCCATCGCAGCAGGCCGTGCAGCTTCCACATTCCCTCGTGTCCGCCGGTTGAACGGCGATGACGGCGCCGTGGCATTTCTTGTATTTCTGACCGCTTCCGCACGGACAAGGATCGTTTCGCCCGACTCGCATTTTCCGATGCATCAGTATACTCGTCCCGCCATCGAGAATCGTGTCCTGCATGGGAGAACACGTTGACGCTCTACCTCGTCGTGCTCGCTTCGGTGCTCACGTCGATCGCCCAGCGCGGCAGCAAGGTGACGCTCTCGCTCTACGCGCTCGACCTCGGCGCGGGCTCGTTCGCCGTCGGGCTGCTGGGCGCGCTGTACGCGAGCTTCCCGCTCATCCTCGCGGTGCACGCGGGAAGAATTTCAGACCGCTTCGGCGTGCGCTATCCGATGCTCCTGGGCGGCATGGTCATGGCGCTCTCGCTCTCGGTTCCCGCGCTCTTCCCATCTCTCCCTGTCCTCTTCGTCTGCGCGGCCTTGATGGGCCTTGGGCACATCTTTTTCCACGTCTCGGTGCACAACCTCGTGGGCTCGCTCGGCGCCGCCGAGCGCACGAAGAATTTCGCCACCTTCTCGCTCGGCAGCTCGATCGCCGCCTTCATCGGGCCCTCGGCTGCGGGCTTCAGCATCGAGTACGCGGGCTTTCGCGAGGCGCTCCTGCTGCTCGCGGGCTCCGCTGCCCTGCCCGCGCTCGCCATGCTCGGCTACCGCCCGCCGTCTGCGAAAGGCGAGCCCGAGGAGCGCACCAAGAACGCGTTCGACCTGCTCGCGATCCCGGAGCTGCGGCGCACGCTCATCATGAGCGGCGTCGCGCTGACCGGCATCGAGCTGTTCTCGTTCTACCTGCCGATCTACGGCCGCTCCATCGGCCTTGCGCCCTCGGTCATCGGCATGGTGCTCTCGTGCTACGCCGTCGCCGGCTTCATGGTGCGCTCATTCATGCACCGGCTCGCGCGCCGCTACACCGAGATCGGCGTGCTCACGGCCTCGCTGTTCCTCGCGGCGGCCGCCTACGCGCTTCTCCCCGCGTTGCACGAGGCGGTGTTTCTCGCCATGGCCGCGTTCGCGCTCGGCCTGGCGCTCGGCTCGGCGCAGCCGCTCACCATCATCCTGACGTACAACCATGCGCCGCCAGGCCGCTCCGGCGAGGCGCTTGGAATGCGCATCATGGCGAACAAGGTGACACAGATCGCGGTGCCGCTCGCCTTCGGCGGCCTGGGGGCGGCGATGGGCTCGGTGCCCGTGTTCCTCGCGACCGGGGCCTTTCTGTTCGTCGCCGGCCTGCTGTCGCTAAAGTCCAGGTCTACTGGCTAAGCAGTGGAATGCTCTTATAGTCCTTACCCGCAGGAATCGATTGCAGATAGGCGTGGATGTCGGCGAGATCTGCATCCGATAGGATTTCCTTCGGATACGGGGGCATCGAGCCGTTGGAGTTACGCACGAAGACGTTGAAAGCCTCGAACGCCATCGGCTTTGGCGCGAGCGTCTTTCCGGCGGCGCCGCCCTGGCCGACTTCGCCATGGCATTGCCAGCAGCCGTTCTTCATGAAGGCGGCCTTGCCCTTCGCCGCGTCGGCGGAGAGCGCCGGCGTCGCCGCAAGGACGGCGAGGACAAAGGCGCCAAGTGCGAAACGCATGGGTGTCACCTTAGCGCGGTTGAGTCCAGACGTTGAGCAGCGCGGGCGTGCCGGACTGCACCACCTTGACCGCTTCCCGCAGCGCGGCTGCGAGCTGCGACGCTTCCTTGATTGGCCCCTTCGCCCACCAGCCCATCGACTCTGCAAGCTTGTGGTACTCGATGTCGGGATTCTCGATTCGCGTGCCGACCGGTCCCAGGTCGCCGCCGTAGTTCGAAGGACGGTTGCGGAAGTTCGCGAGCCGCTGCACGTGCATCACTTCCTGGTGGTAGCCGCGGTTGTTGTGCATCACCGCGAGTTGCGGGATCTTGTGCTTCGCGGCGGTCCACAGGACTCCGGGCGCGTACATCAGGTCGCCGTCGGCCTGGAGGTTGACCGAGAAGCGGCCGAGGTCGCGATTGGCGAGCGCCGCGCCGACCGAGGCGGGCGCGCCGTAGCCGACGCCGTAACCGCCCGAGCGGCCCAGCCAGTGGTGGTGCTGCTCGATCGGCCAGAGGCGGGTCAGCCAGTTGCTGACGTTACCCGACTGGGAAACGATCGACCAGTCGAGGCCCTTGACCGCGTTGTAGGTCTCCATGCAGAGCCGCGCGGTGCTGATTGGGCTCGCGTCCCAGCCGACCGCCGCAGCCTGCCGCGTGCGCGCCTGGTCCTCGGCGTGGGCCTTTTTCGTCGCCTCGCCGCGCTGCGCGATTGCGTTGCGCCTCGCCGCGGGGATCGCGGATCTCACCGCCTCGATCAGCGTCGGCAGCGTCGCTTCGGCATCGGCGGCCATCTGGACGTCGATCACCTGGAAGCGCTGGAAGTCCTGGTAATTCGCCTTGGTGATGAGGTCGGAAGCGTTGATGCTGATCAGCTTCGTGCCCTGCTTCATGCGCGACGAGTTCGTGCCGACGCCGTGCTCTCCGTTGTCGGTCCAGGAATTGACCACATTCCAGAAGTCGGCGAGCTCGAGGCCGAGGATGACGTCGGCGCCGGAAACGGCGCTCGGCGGCGCCGACAGGTAGTGGGTTCGCGGGAAGTTGGTGCGGCTACCCTGATCGATGACACGCGCCTGCAGCGCCTCGGCGAGCTGCACCAGCAGCTTGAGGCCGTTCGGCGTGCGCGCCATGCGGTCGGCCACGATCACCGGGTTCTGCGCCTCGGCGAGGAGCTTCGCCGCTTCCTTCACCGCGCCGCTGTCGCCCGCGGGCGGCGCGGTGGGAACATGGCGCGGGATGTAGAGCTTCTCGCTGCCGTGGCCCTTGACCGGCTCCTGCTGCAGCCCGGCGTCGAGCGCGATCATCACCGGGCCGTAGGGCGGCGTCATCGCGATCTTGTAGGCGCGCACCATCGACTGCGCGAAGTGCTGCAGCGACACGGGCGTGTCGTCCCACTTGGTGAAGTCGCGCACCAAAGCGTTGATGTCCTGCGCCGCGTGGAAGGTCGGCACGCTGGGCGGACGCGTCGCCGCGTCGAGGTCGTTGCCGCCGATCACGATCATCGGCACGCGGTCGCACCACGCGTTGTAGATCGCCATCGCCGCGTGCTGCAGGCCCACGGTGCCGTGGCAGAGCGTCATCAGCGGCTTGCCCGCCACCTTGAAGTAGCCGTGGCCCATCGCGACGGCGGATTCCTCGTGCATGCAGGTGAGGAACTCCGGCATCTTGTTGCCGCCGTAGTTGATGAGCGACTCGTGGATGCCGCGGTAGCTCGAGGCGCAGTTCGCCGGGCAGTACTTGATGCCGAGCGTCTTGATGACGTCAACCATGAAGTCCGAGCCCGGCACGCCGCCGATGCGGTTCGGCGCCACCTCCTCCCTTGGCGTCTGCGTTTCGGCGGCGGCGACCTGCGCGCTGGGCGGCAGCGCTGACGGCGCGCGGGTGTTCTGCGCCATCTCCTCTTCCGCGCCGCGCGCGAGGGGCGGTGCGATCGCGGTCGCGGCGCTCGCGGCGACGAATCCGGTCAGGAACCTGCGGCGGTCTTTGCGTGCCATGACTTCCTCCTGTTCACTCTTTATTCTAAACTCGCCCCATATGGCGGAACTGCGTTCGAAATAGCGGAACATGAACGAAACATGAGAACAGAACAGAACGAACTGCTCACACGTACCGGCCCCGGCACGCCGATGGGCGAGCTCTTCAGGCGCTACTGGCTGCCGGCGCTGCTTGCTGAGGAGCTGCCCGAGCCCGATTGCCCTCCGGTGCGCGTCAAGCTGCTGTCGGAGCGCCTGATCGCATTCCGCGACACCCAGAACCGGCTCGGACTGATCGACGAATTCTGCGCCCACCGCGGCGTGTCGCTCTGGTTCGGGCGTAACGAGGAAAGCGGGCTGCGCTGCCCGTATCACGGGTGGAAATACGACGTCACTGGCCAGTGCATCGAGATCCCGTCCGAACCCGACAAT
>DASYPG010000075.1:0-3205 GCA_036006885.1 Burkholderiales bacterium
CCCGCAGAGCGCAAGCTCGCCGTGGCGGGCCTGGGCCGAGTCCTCATGGACGCGGTCGGCCGGGTGGTGCCGGTGGTGCCGGTCGCCTTGATCGCCCATGTCTTTCTCGAGCGGCGCTCGCTCACCGCGCTCGACCTGAAGGCCGAGACCGGCGGGCTGCTGCAGCGCCTGGAAGGCGCGCACGTCTACGTGCCGCGGCGCGACCTCGACTACGCCCTGACAGTAGGCTTGCGCATGCTCACGCTGCGCCGCCTGGTAGAGGAGCGCGAAGGCCTGTTCAGCGCCCGGGAGGAAGAATTGCCGCTGCTTCGTTACTATGCGAACTCGATCGCGCATTTGCTCCAAGCTTCGGACAGCGAGATAAGGTAGATTCCCCCAAGGGAATCTGTGAAGGGGCCATGGCGACACGCATAAGAAAAAGGCGCGCGCCCGCGAAACCGACCGGGCGTCCGCTCCTCGGCAGCCTGTCGAACGACTGGTACTGGGAGCAGGACGCCGCGCATCGGCTCACGCGCATCGACCTGCGCGCCGGCGCCGGCTGCGACGACGCCTTCGCCCGTTCGGCGCTGGGCAAGCGGCGCTGGGAGCTCGGCATCGAAGTGGAAGGCGGCTGGGACGCGCATCGCGCGCTCCTCAGGACCCGCACGCCGTTTCGCGACCTGCTGACGCGGCGCACCCGCGCCGACGGAACCGTGCGCTACGCGAGCGTGAGCGGCGAGCCCGCCTACGATCGCCGCGGCCGCTTCATCGGCTACCACGGCGTGGCGCGCGACGTCACCGAGCAGAAGCGCGCCGAGCAGCTCCTGCGCCTGCAGCACCTCGTCACCCGCTGCATGGCCGAGTCTCCCGGCGTGGCCGAAGGGGCCCAGAACGCGCTGCGCGCGATCTGCGAGGCCGAACGATGGGACTGCGGCGAATTCTGGCGGCTCGACGAGCGCGAGCGCGCGATGCGCCGCTTCGTGCATTGGGCTAACGCCGCCGGGCAGGCCTTCGCCGCCGCTTCGGGCGAGGTGCAGCTGCTCTCCGAGCGCGGCGTAGTTGCCTCCGCGTGGCAATCGGGCAAGCCGCTGTGGATCCGGGACGCCTCCAGCGACCCGCGGGCCGCCGGTCCCGGCTTCGCCGCCGGCAGCGGCGCACAGTCCGCCCTGCTCTGCCCGGTCTTCTCAGGCTCGAGCCCGGTCGCCGTGCTCGCCTTCGCCGGCGGCAAAAAGCGCGCGAAAGACGACGCGCTGCTCGCGGCGCTCATGGCGCTCGCCGCGCAGCTCGCGCTCTTTCTGCCACGCGCCGACGCCGAGGCGAGGCTGCGCCAGAGCGAGGAGCGCTTTCGTCGCACTTTCGAGCTCGCCGCCATCGGGGTCGCGCATGTCGGCCTCGACCGGCGCTTCCAGCGAGTGAACCGGCGCTTCTGCGAGATCATGGGCTACCCCGAGGCGGACCTCATCGGCCTCACCGGACGCGATATCTCGCATCCCGACGACAAGGATCAGGTCAACGCGCAGCGGCCGCGGCTCTATGCCGGCGAGATCGACTCGGTGCGCGGCGAAAAGCGCTACCTGCGCAAGGACGGAGCGGTGGTCTGGATCGCGTACACGCTCGCCGTCGAGCGCGACGCGGCCGGCAAGCCGCTGTACGAGATCGCGGTGTACGACGACATCACCACGCGCCGGGCGATGGAGGACGCGCTGCGCAACAGCGAGGCGCATTTCCGCCAGGTAGTGGACTCGGCGAACGAGGGCATCCTGGTCTATGACCGGGACCTCAACATCGTCACCGGCAACGCCGCTGCCGCTCGCATCATCGGCCTGCCGCTCGGCGAGCTCGTCGGGCGCCCCGGCTTCACCTCGCTCTTTCCGTGCGTGCGCGACGACGGCTCGAGCCTGCCGGCGGAAGACCGGCCGACGCGCCTCACGGTGCGCCGCGGCGAGCCGCTCACCGGCCTCGTGGTGGGGCTCCAGCGCCCCAACGGCAACGTCACCTGGCTCTCAGTGAACACCGCGTTCCTGCGCCGCCCCGGCGAGAGCCAGCACTACGGCGTGGTCTCGACGATCAGCGACATCACCGACCGGCGGCGCGCCGAGCTGAAGCTGCGCGAAAGCGAGGAGCGCTTCCGCAGCCTCACCGCGATGTCGTCGGACTTCTTCTGGGAGACCGACCCGCAGCACCGCTTCATCGAGGTCGTCCACGGTCCCGAGTACGCGGAGAGGATGGGCCGGATCATCGGGCACGCGGCCTGGGATCTTCGCCACGTGCATCCCGACGAGGCGGCCTGGGCGGCGCAGCGCGCGGCCATGGAGGCGCACCAGGCGTTCCGCGACTTCGAGTTCGGGCGTTCCTGGGCCGACGGCACGGTGCGCTACTTCTCGATCACCGGCGAGCCGCGCTTCGGGCCCGAAGGCGCCTTCCTCGGCTACCGCGGCGTCGGCCGCGACGTCACCGACATCGCCCTCGCGCGCGAGCGCATCGCCACGCTCGCGTACCGCGACGCGCTCACCGGCCTGGACAACCGCACCAGCCTGTTCCCGGCGCTCGAGAAGTCGGTCGAGCGCTCGCGCCGGCGTGCGAACCGGCTGGCGGGCCTGTTCCTCGACCTGGACGGCTTCAAGGAAGTGAACGACGCGCACGGCCACGACGCCGGCGACCGGCTGCTGGTCGAAGCCGCCCGGCGCCTGCGCGCCGTACTGCGCGCGGGCGACCCGGTCGCCCGCCTCGGCGGCGACGAGTTCTTCGTGCTGCTGGAGGATATCAACGACGCCTCGCCGGCCGAGCGCGTGGCGACGAAGCTCCTCGCCGCGCTCGCCGAGCCCTATGACATCGGCGCCGGCGCGGCGGTGCGGATCTCCGCGAGCATCGGCGTAAGCCTCTTTCCCGACGACGCGGGCGACGCCGCCACGCTGCTCAAGCATGCCGACGCGGCGATGTACGAGGCGAAGCAGGCGGGGAAGAACGCGTACAAGTTCTTCAAGTCGGTGCCGGCGGCGAACGACGGTCGCACCGCCGATCGCTCCGAGAATACTGCCAGTTAGCGGCGCGGCCGCGGCGGGTCACCGCGCCGGTAGATTTCCTGCGAGATCCGCTCCACGTCGCGTCGCAGGCCCTCGCGGCGCGCAGCGTCGCCGCGCTGGGTCTTCTCGATGCGCTTGCCGTTATCCCTCGGCGCCGCGTCGAGCGGGCTCGCCGAAACGCACAACGCCGCGACGACGAAAAG
>DASYPG010000076.1:0-4761 GCA_036006885.1 Burkholderiales bacterium
TTTCAAGAAATGAAAATCGATTGAAGGCGATCGCCGCACTGCGGACGTCGGCGCACGCACGCTGGGAGAAGGAAGCGAAAGAAGACTGGGACGCGAGCCCGATCACGCTGCCGCGTCTCGCCACCGAGGTCTGGAACGCGATCAAGGACGAAGACTGGGTCCTGAGCGCCAACACGCTGGAGGAGTGGACGCGCAAGATCTGGGATTTCGACCGGCCTTACCGGCATCCGGGCAAGTCCCTCGGCACCGCGACGCAGATCGGGATCTCGCTCGGCGTGGCGCTCGCGCACCGCGACGCCGGACGCCTGGTCGTCGACCTGCAGCCCGACGGCGACCTCATGTTCGACGCCGGCGCCCTGTGGGTCGCGGCCAAGCACCGTATCCCGCTCCTCGTCGTCATGTACAACAACCGGGCCTACTACAACGACTGGGAGCACCAGATCCGCATGGCGAAGCTGCGCGGCACGCCGCTCGAGCGCGCCCATATCGGCATGGACATGGACGACCCGGCGCCCGATTTCGCCGCGCTCGCGAAATCGATGGGATGGTACGCGGAGGGGCCAATCGACCGGCCCGGGGACGTCGCCCCCGCGCTGAAGCGCGCGATCGCCAGCGTGAAGGCCGGACAGCCCGCATTGCTCGACACCATCACCCAGAAAAGATGAACCCGACTGTCGGCGTAGTGGGAGCGGGGCGCATGGGCCTGCCGCTGGTTGGCCACCTGGCGCGAAAAGGCTTTCGCACGCTTGCGACCGATGTCGATGCCGCGAAGCGATCCGAGGTCGAGGCGCGCGGCGCGGCGTGGGCGGCGGACGCCGGGGCGCTCGCAGCGGCGTGCGACGTCGTGCTGGTGTGCGTCGGTTACGACCACGAGCTTCGGGCCCTGCTACACGATCCGAAAGTCCTTTCGGCGGTGCGGCCGGGCGCCATCTATGCCGTGCTGAGCACGGTGCACCCGAAGACGGTGCAGGCCCTCGCCGCGGAATGCCTGCAAGGCGGGATCCACGTCGTCGACGCCACGATGTGCCGCGGCGGCAAGGCCGCCGACGAGGGTACGCTCCTCAGCTTCGTCGGCGGCGAAGCCGAAGTGGTCGAGCGCCTGCGGCCGGTGCTCGCGGCTTTTTCGAGGGACATCGTGCATACCGGCGCCGTCGGCAGCGCCCAGGTGGCGAAAGCGGTCAACAACCTCGTCATGTGGGCCTGCCTCGTGGCCGACCACGAAGGCCTCGCGCTCGCACAGCGCTACGGCCTCGACGCCGAGAAGCTGCGCCAGGCGCTCCTCATGAGCAGTGCGGCGAACAATGCGCTCTCCAACTGGGGCACGCAGACGATGGCCTGGGCCGAAGACGACATGGCGATCGTCGCCGAGATGGCGGCCGACTGCGGCGTCGCGTTGCCGCAGGCGGGCGTGACGCGCGAAGTCTGCCGCATTCTCAAGCCCAAGCGCTACAAGCTCGACCAGTACGGTCGCTGACGCAGCGCCTCGCTGCGCGCCTTGCGCACCGCATCAATGTTGCGCGCACGAGACAGTCCAGCCTTTCATTGTTGACAGCTACAAGCGCGCGCTAGTAGCGTGCGGCGGAATCGAGTGCGTGGAAGCTTGTTGTTCCACATAAAGAAACAGCAAAACTGGGAAGGAGAGGGGGAATGAAGAAGAGTGCACTCGCCCTGGCCGTCGGCGCCGCGTTGGCGGCCCCGGCCATGGCGCAAACCACCGGAAGCACGGTCCAGATCTACGGCAAGCTCTACCCGGAGTTTCTTTCGACCGAGGCTAAAGGTGCAACCGGTCCTGGCGGAGTAACCTCCAACCTCGTTCCGCAAGTCACCACCACCGACAACAACCACGCGCAGCGGTTTGCGGTCGACACGCAGAACTCGTATCTCGGCTTCCGCGGCGAGGAGAATCTCGGCGGCAATCTCGCGGCCATCTGGCAGATCGAGCAGTCGCTCGGCTTTGACACCGGCGACAACGGGTTCTGGGCCAACCGCAACTCGTTCGTCGGGCTGCGGAGCAACTTCGGCACCGTCAAGCTCGGCAACATGGACACGATCTACAAGGAGTTCGGCGACCAGTTCAGCATGTTCGGGCTGAACAGCGGCAACTTCACCTCGGCGAGCAACACCCTTTCGCATATCGGGATGGGCACGGTCCGGCAGGGGCGCTTCCACGAGCGCGCGCCGAATTCGGTTCAGTATCTCTCGCCCGAATTCTCCGAGTTCCAGGTCGGCATCCAGTATTCTGCCGACGAGCTGAAGGGCAATCCGGCAAACAACCTGAACGCCTATAACCTGTCGTACGGAATCAAGTACGACAGCAAGCGCTTCTACCTTTCGGTGCAGCAGGAGAAGCACAACGATTTTTTCGGCGGCTCGCGCAACGCCGATCCCGCGATCGCGAATTCCTTCGCCGTAACCACGACCGCCCACTCCAAGGACACCGGCACGCGCTTCAGCGCAGTATTCAAGTACACGCCGGACCAGTCGTTCACGTTCGATATCGCGCGCCTCGAGTACAAGGAAAGCGGCCAGGCGGCGGCCGGGCGGTTCGAGAAATACGAGCGCACCAACTGGGCGATCGGCTGGGAGGCGCGCTGGGGCGGCGGGCCGGTGCGGACCGGCATCCAATATGTCAACATGAACGAAGGCAAGTGCAGCCTGAGCGGCGGTGTGACCTGCAGCACCACCGGCCTCGACGGCAATCACCTCAGCCTCGGGACGGCATACGACTTTTCCAAGCGCACGTTCATCTTCGCACTCGCTTCCAAGCTCACCAACGGCGAGTCGGCGCGCTTCGACAACTGGGCCAACGGGGACGCCAACCGCGGGGCCGACCTCACGCAGTGGGCCCTCGGCGTGCAGCACCGCTTCTAGCCAGGAGGCCCGGGGCAGAAAGCGGGCGCTGCGGCGCCCGTTTTCTTTTGCGTTCCGGTATCCGGAATCGCGTTCTTCTGGCAGGCGGTCCCCCGGTGTAAAGTCCAGCGTCTGACACGGGACTGACGAATGCGCGCTCTTCACCTTGTTCTCGCCGCTGTGCTCGCGGCGCCGACCTTTGCTGCGGCACAACCGGCGCCCGGGCCACACCACCAGCTCTACATGTATCAGGGCGCCGACCGCGACCAGCGCATGCTGGAGGCCGCGAAAAAGGAAAAGCAGGTCACGGTGTACACCTCGCTCAACCTGAAGGACTCGGTGCCGATCACCCAGGCCTTCGAGAAGAAGTACGGCGTCAAGGTCGAGCTCTGGCGCTCGAGCAGCGAGAAGGTGCTGCAGCGAGCGGTGACCGAGGCCCGCGCGGGCCGCTTCTCGGTCGACGCCTTCGAGCTGAACGGTCCCGAGATGGAGGCGCTCTACCGCGAGGGCCTGCTCGAGCAGTTCTACAGCCCGCACTTCAAGACGCTGCCGCCCGCAGCCTTCCCCAAGCACCGTTACTACGCGGCGGACCGGTTCAACTTTTTTACCATCGCCTACAACACCAAGCTGGTGAAGCCCGAAGAGGTCCCGAACAGCTACGAGGACCTGCTCAATCCGCGCTGGGTCGGCAAAATCGGCATCGAGGGCAGCGATGACGACTGGTTCGCTTCGATCGTCAAGTACATGGGCGAGAAGAAGGGACTCGACTTCTTCCGCAAGCTCGCCCAGATGAAGCCGCAGGTGCGCACCGGGCACACGCTGCTCGCGGAGCTGGTCTCCGCCGGCGAGATTCCGCTCGTGGCCACCATTTACAACCACAACGCCGAGCGCCTGCTGGTGAACGGCGCGCCCATCAAGTGGAAGGCGCTCGACCCGACCTTCGGCCGGCCCAACGCCGTGGCGGTGGCGAAGCGCACCGAGCGGCCGCACGCCGCGCTGCTGTTTGTCGATTTCATGCTCTCGCCCGAGGGGCAGGAGCTGATCCACAAACGCAACCGCGTGCCCGCAAGCACCGCCGTGCAGACCAATCTCAACAAGTTTCCCTTCCACATGATCGACCCGGTGGTGGTGCTCGACGAGCAGCAGAAGTGGGAGAAGATCTGGTCGGAACTCTTTCTGAAGGGTCAGGCCATACAGAGGGAGAAAGACTGACAAATGGGCAAAGAATCTCACTACAGCAGCAAGAAGGACCGCGTTTTCGTGCGCGGCATCCAGGGCCAGTACAGCCTTAAGGACGAGTTGAAGCGCCTGCGCTCGATGCCGCGCGTCATCAAGGGCCGCGACCTTACGTTCAACGACGGCCCGCAGTCCTTCAGCAAGCACTTCGTCGAGCCGGTCGATGGCCTGACCCAGACGCTGCACGTGCACCTCGAGGAGTACGCGCCGGGCGGGCGCACCCAGAAGCACGGCCACGTCAACGAGGCCGCCTTCTACATCCTCGACGGCACCGGCTACGAGGTGCACGACGGGGTGCGCTACGACTGGAAGGCCGGCGACATCGCGATCGTGCACATGAACTGCGTGCACCAGCACTTCAATGCGGACTCCGACAAGCCCGCGCGCGCGCTGGTGATGAAGCCGAAGCCGCTGCTCATCTTCATGAACATGCTGTTCCAGCAGACGGTGATTCCGCGGCCCAAGGAGGCGGCGACGCCGGCAGGCGAAGGCTACGTGCCGCGCCATTTCGAGACCGACTACAACCACGAGGAGTAGCCATGGCCTGGGACGAGTCGAAGGCCTGGAAGAGGGGCCGGCAAAACCAGAAGCTGTACGCGGCGAAGCTGGAGGATGCGGCGGGTGCGCCGGCGAGGAATGCCAAGCGGCGCAAGGTGCTGCATCCGGAGGACATGC
>DASYPG010000077.1:0-4310 GCA_036006885.1 Burkholderiales bacterium
TGCTCGCAGCGCAGTGAGCGAGACCCGCGCGTTCGACGACACCGAGGCGCTGGCGCACCATGCGGCGCGATGGCTTTGCGCCTTCGCGCAGCGCTCGAACGGCCGCTTCGCGGTGTCGCTCTCCGGCGGATCGACGCCGCGGCGGCTCTACGAGCTGCTCGCGCAGGCCGATGTTCCGTGGGACCGGGTGCACTGGTTCTGGGGCGATGAGCGCTTCGTGCCGCCGGATCACGCGGACAGCAATTACCGCATGGCGCGCGAGGCGCTACTCGCGCGTGCGCCAGTTCCGTCGGCGAACATTCACGCGATACCGACCGAGGGCCTCTCGCCCGAGGAGGCCGCCTCCGCCTATGAGCGGACGCTGCAGCGCTTCTATGGCGCCGAGGCGCTCGTGCGCGAGCGGCCGCTCTTCGACGTGACGCTCCTCGGCCTCGGCGAGGACGGCCACACCGCTTCGCTCTTCCCGGGCCACCCGGCGCTCGGTGAGGAGCGCCGCTGGGTGCTCGCGGTGCGCGGTGCGAGGAAGGAGGCGCGCATCACGCTCACCTATCCTGCGCTCCAGGCGAGCCGGGAGACGGCATTCCTCGTGACCGGCGCAGCGAAGAAGGACGCGCTCGCACGCGCCCGCGCCGGCGATCGCACCATCCCGGCGGGGCGGCTGCGCCCGGTGGGCGGTCTGCACTGGTTCATCGATCGCGCCGCGGCAGGAAAATGACCTTGGTCGTTGTCGTGATGGGCGTCTCGGGCAGCGGCAAGACCACGATCGCGGCACTCCTCGCAGGGGGCTTGCAGTGGGCGTTCGAGGACGGCGACGCGTTCCATCCGGCGGCGAATGTCGAGAAGATGCAGCGCGGCGCGCCGCTCACCGACGACGATCGCGGGCCCTGGCTGCAGGCGATCGCGGCGTGGATCGACGCAACGCGCCGCTCCGGCCGCCACGGCGTCGTGGCGTGCTCGGCGCTCAAGCGCCGCTACCGCGACGTGCTGGTCGGCGAGCGGCGCGACGTGCGCCTGGTCTATCTGAAGGGCGACGAGACGCTCGTTGCGCAGCGCATCGCGGCGCGTCACGGCCATTTCATGCCCGCGGCCCTCTTGCACAGCCAGTTCGAGGCGCTGGAGGAACCCGGGCCGGACGAAAACCCGATCGTCGTCTCGATCGACGCGAGGCCGGGGGAGATCGTGTCTAGAATCACCGCACAGCTCACAGGAGATGAAAAATGAAACCTTCCCGCAGGATCATGCTTAAGAACGCCGTCATCGTCGCCGGCCTGGCCGCGGCACCATGGACAGCGCGGCCGGCGCTCGCCCAGGGGAAGGTGGCCAAGGAGGCAATGCATTACCAGGACCAGCCGAAGGATGGCCAGAACTGCGCTACGTGCATTCAGTTCATCCCTGGCGCGAAGCCGGGCGCGAGCGGTGCGTGCCAGATTGTGGAAGGGCCCATCAGCCCGAAGGGCTGGTGCATCGAATACATCAAGAAAACCTAGCCGCCGGGGCGCCGCTCTCATCCGCCTTCGGCGAAGCCCGGATACAGGGTCATGCCGCCATCGACGAAGAGGGTCGTGCCCACGACGTAGTCCGACTCATCGGACGCGAGCCAGACCGCGGCGCGGGCGATGTCCTCGGGCTCGCCGATGCGGCCGTAAGGGATGAGCTTCATCAACTTTGCATAGGCTTGCGGGGTCCGCCAGGCCGCGGTGTTGATCGGCGTACGGATCGCGCCGGGAGCGATGGCGTTGACCCGGATCCGCAGCGGCGCCACTTCCTGCGCCAGGCTCTTCATCATCAGCATGACGCCGCCTTTCGATGCGGCGTAGTTCGCGTGACGTGCCCAGGGAATCGCTTCGTGCACCGAGCTGATGCAGACGATCTTGCCCGCGGCGCGGGAAACGGAGGAAACGACGCCGCGGCGCCTGAACTCGAGCACCGCCTCGCGTGCGCAAAGGAACTGACCGGTCAGGTTCACGCCGATGACCGCGTCCCAGTCCGCGAGCGTCATTTCGTGGAACGGCGCGTCGCGCTGGATGCCCGCATTGTTGACGAGGATATCGATAGTGCCGAGCTCGTCGATCATGCGCCGGAACATCGTCCGCACCTCGCTCTCGTTCGAGATGTCGGCGCGGTGCCGGAAGCTTTTCGCGCCTGCACGCCGGATCTCCTCGACGGCCGCCTCGGCCTGCTCGTCGCCGGAAACGTAGTTCACGACGACGTCCGCGCCCGCCTTTCCAAGCGCGATCGCGGTCGCGAGGCCGATCCCCGAGTTCGCACCCGTCACCAGCGCCTTCTGTCCGCTAAGAACCATCTCCTTTCTCGGTTATGGGCGCAATAGCCGTGCCTACCGGTCGTCCCGGCAGCGGGCCTGGAATGCACCTTGCGGAGAGCGCAGCATGAAGCGGTGGCAGGATGGGGCGATTCTGGCGATGGGGGCGTGGCTAATCGCTTCGCCGCTCGTCCTGGGCTTCTGGAACGAGATCGGCGTACGCAGCCTCGATTTCTATTGCGTCGGCGCGGGGATCGCGCTGCTCGCGCTCTACGAGCTCAGGCACCGCAGCATGTGGGGGGAGTGGCTGTCGTTCGTTGTCGGGCTGTGGATGGTGGGTTCACCCTGGCTGCTCCACTTCTCCTTCGACCGGCGCGCGGCCGCAGATTCGGTCGTGGCCGGCGCGCTGATCGGTGTTCTCTCGGTCTGGGTAATCTTTCGCTATTCTCCCAACCCCTACGAACGCGCCGCAAAGCGGTGGGGGCGTTAGGGCATGACCTTAAGCGGACCTTAAGCTTGATCGGCTCATCCTCGAACTACTTGCTCCCCGCACGAGTCTGACGGATATGTTGCGCAACGTGACAGCCTTGCGGGGCGAAGTGATCCTCGCGCGCGACGGCGACATGGGCCTGGTCGTCGACGTGTACTTCGACGATGAGCGCTGGAGCGTGCGCTACCTCGTGGTCGACACGGGGCACGTGATGCCCGAGCACCGGGTGCTCATCGCGCCTGCCGTGGTCGTGGCGGACCAGCCGAGCGACAAGCTGATTCGAGTCCGCCTCACGCGCAGCGAAGTCGAGCGCAGCCCCGACGTGAGAACGGCCCTACCCGTGGCGCTGCAGTTCGACCTGCCGGTTCAGCGGCGCGCGGCGGCCGATCCGCATTTGCGCAGCAGTGAGCTTGTGATCGGCTACCAGGTCGAGTCGCCCGACGGGCCGGCGGGACACTTGCGGGATTTCGTCGTCGACGACACGACCTGGTCGGTCGAACGGCTGGTGGTCGACACCGGATGGTTCGGCTCGCGCGTGCTGATCTCTCCCGAGTCGGTCGTGGGCATCGACTGGCCGTGGCGCAGACTGCATCTGGGGCTCAAGCGCGAGGCGGTGCGCCGGTCGCCGCGGGCCTGATGGAGGAACTTAAGTCTCCCTTGTGAAATCGATTCGCAGTCTCTTGCTTTGTGCATTGCTCGCCGCGTGCGCGAGCCAAGAGTCGCTGCCGCTTCCCACGGCAGCCGCGCCGGACAGCGTCGTGCCGGGCACGATCGGTGTGCTGGTGGATCTCGCTTCCGCGGGCGTCATCGTCTCCGCCCTGGCAGCCGACGGTCCCGCGGCTGGGGCCGGCATGCGCGTCGGCGACGTGGTGCAGCTGTTTAACGGCGTCTCGGTGGTCGATCCACGCCAGTTCTATCGCTTGGTGCTGGATAGCCCGCCGGGTAGCAGGGTACAGGTGGAACTGCTTCGGGCCGGCTCGGTGATTCGCGTTACCGTGCCGGTCGAGGAGGCCGACACCGCGCCCCGGGGCTAGCCGCGCGCCTCACGCGCCGCCGGCCCCGACCTTTTTCGCCGGCTTGTCGAGCTCCTCGAGGAGGTTCTCGGGCTTCACCGGCTTGACGAGATGCAGCTGAAAGCCGGCCTCCCTGGAGCGCTTCTGGTCGTTCTCGCTGCCGTACGCGGTCACCGCGATTAATCTCGCCTCGGCGGTCGCCGGGTTGCGCCGCAACGCGGTCGCAAGCTCGTAGCCGTCGGTGTCGGGCAGGCCGATGTCGCAAAGAACGATGTCGGGGCGCGTCCTTTGCGCGGCTTCGAGCCCTTCGCGGCCGCTGTAGGCGAGCGTGACCTTGTAGCCACAAAGCTCGAGCAGCCTCCGCAGGCTCTGGGCCGAATCGGGGTCATCTTCCACCACCAGGATGCGCAGGCCCTTGCTCGCCTGAAGCGCCGGAAGCTCGGGTCTGGACGGCGGTCTGTTTTGAAGCGCCCGCAGGCGCCCGCTCAGATTGCTCAGCGCATTGAAGATCTGGAACTTCAACGCATCGACGCCGCGCAGCGGTCCT
>DASYPG010000078.1:0-3220 GCA_036006885.1 Burkholderiales bacterium
CGCTGGTGGTGGTCTTGCCCACGCCGCCTTTCTGGTTCACCACCGCGAGCGCGCGAGCCACCTCAGCTCCCGGCTGGGCAAAGCACCAGATGACGCTGCGCCTCGAGCAGCGGCACGTGCAGCGCAATGACCCGGCAGTCGCCGGCCTGCTCCGGCCTGTTCCTATAAGGCGCGGCGCCGATCATCGCTGCCAGCACGCCGCCGGAGGCCACGAGGTGCGCGCAACGCGACCTGAACTGCTCCAGCCCGGCAAACGCGCGTGAAATGACGAGCGCGAATTTCGGTTGCGGCGTCCATTGTTCGACGCGCCCCGCATGCACGGCAACGTTCCGCAGCTCGAGTTCGATGGCCGCCTGGCGCAGAAAAGCAACCTTCTTCTCGCTCGAGTCGTTCAGGGTGACGCGCCATTGCGGTCGCGCGAGCGCGATGGGGATGCCCGGCAAGCCGGCGCCCGCCCCCACGTCGGCGAGCGTGCCTTGGGCAGGAACCGGAAGGTGGGGCACCACGGCAAGGGAGTCGAGCAGGTGGTGGCTCACGACTTCAGCCGGCTCGCGGATCGCCGTCAGGTTGTAGGTGCGGTTCCATTTTTCCAGCAGCGCCATGTATCGCACGAGCAGCGCCTCGGCGCCCGGCGGCAGCTCAAGCCGGAGTTCGGCCACGCCGCGCTCAAGCGCGTCCTGCGGCGTCATGCCGTCTTGTGCTCGGCGGTTCTGAAGCCTCGCTTCAGATGCACGAGCAGCAGAGAGACCGCCGCCGGCGTGACGCCCGAGATGCGGGCCGCCTGCCCAATGGTGCGGGGCTGATGGTGGTTGAGCTTTTGCTGAACCTCGGCCGAGAGGCCCTTCACCTGTCGGTAGTCGAGCTTCGCGGGCAGCAGCTTCGCTTCCATTTCGGCATTGCGCTCCACCTCGGCGCGCTGGCGCTCGATGTAGCCCTCGTACTTCGCCTGGATTTCGATCTGCTCGACGACCGCGGTATCGAGCTCCGAGTCCGGGACCAGCCCCGCGTACGATTCGTTAGGTCGGCGAAGAAGCTCGTAAAGTGAGCGCCTTTCGTGGAAGCCTGTGCTTACATACGTAGCCCGCAGACGCTGCGTTTCCGCGCCGATCGCGTTCCGTTTGCGACAAAACACCTCCCAGCGTGCATCGTCGATCAAGCCCAGCCGGCGACCTGTTTCGGTGAGCCGCAAATCCGCGTTGTCCTCGCGCAGCATCAGGCGGTATTCAGCGCGGCTGGTAAACATGCGGTACGGCTCGGAAACCCCACGGGTCACCAAGTCGTCGACGAGCACTCCGATGTACGCCTGATCGCGCCGCGGCGACCACGGCTCCCGGCCAAGCACGCGGTTCGCGGCGTTGATTCCCGCGAGCAAGCCCTGCGCAGCCGCTTCCTCGTAGCCGGTCGTTCCGTTGATCTGTCCCGCGAAGAACAGTCCCTGGATGCTCTTCGTTTCGAGCGAGTCGCGCAGACTCCGCGGATCGAAGTAGTCGTACTCGATCGCGTAGCCCGGGCGCACGATATGCGCGTTTTCGAGTCCCCGGATTGACCGCACGAGCGCGAGCTGCACGTCGAAAGGCAGGCTCGTGGAAATGCCGTTCGGGTAAATCTCGTTCGTCGACAGGCTTTCGGGCTCCAGGAAAATCTGGTGGCTCGCCTTGCCCGCAAAACGGTGGATCTTGTCTTCGATCGAGGGACAGTAACGGGGACCCACGCCTTGAATGACGCCCGTAAACATCGGAGAGCGGTCGAGTCCCGCGCGGATGATCTCGTGGGTGCGCTCGTTCGTGTGGGTCACCCAACACGGCAGTTGGCGCGGATGCATGGCACGAGCACCGACGAAGGAAAACACAGGCTCAGGCGAATCGCCAGGCTGCAGCGCCATCGCCGAGAAATCGATGCTGCGCGCGTCCAGGCGAGGCGGCGTTCCCGTCTTGAGCCGGCCGACGGGCAACTTCAACTCCCGCAGTCGCGCCGCCAGCGTAATGGCGGCGGGCTCGCCAGCGCGTCCCGCTTGATGGTGGCTCAAGCCGACGTGGATTAACCCGGCCAAGAAAGTGCCGGTCGTCAGCACAACCGCGGGTGCCCGGAATTGCAACCCGAGCTGCGTCACGACACCGGCCACTCGCTCGCCCTCGAGCACGATATCGTCGACTGGCTGCTGGAAGAGGGTGAGACCCGGCTGGTTTTCGAGTCGATGGCGGATCGCGTGCTTGTAGAGCAGCCGGTCGGCTTGGGCGCGGGTAGCACGGACAGCGGCACCTTTAGACGAATTCAGGATCCGGAACTGGATACCCGCTTCATCCGTGGCCAAAGCCATTGCCCCACCCAGCGCATCCACTTCCTTGACCAGATGCCCCTTTCCGATACCCCCGATAGAGGGGTTGCAGGACATCTGCCCGAGCGTTTCCACGCTATGAGTCAGCAGGACGGTCCGGCAGCCCATGCGCGCGGCGGCGAGGGCGGCCTCGGTACCAGCGTGGCCGCCTCCGACCACGATCACGTCGAATCGCTGAGGGAATTCCATTGGGAGGCGGGGCGAATTTTACGCGAGGGTTCCACGTGGAACCAGCGCTCACGCCGACGCCCGTTGGTTCCACGTGAAACATCAGATCGTGCTGCGGCGCAGCAAGAGGTCACGGTGCGACAATCGATTGCCCCCGGCTCCTCGTGATTTCCCTCGCCCGCTACGCCGCGCTGCTCGAGCCGCGCGACATGAAGCAGTCTATTGCCGCGTCCATGATCGGCCGGCTGCCGATCGGCATCACGGGGCTTGCCATCCTGCTGTTGGTGCAGGCGGCGACCGATTCTTTCTCAAAGGGCGGGGCGGCCACCGCTTGCTACGTTGTCGGGCTTGCCACCGTCGCGCCAGTGCTGGGTCGGCTTATCGATCGAAACGGGCCACGGGTGGCATTGCTGGCCTGCAGCATCGCCTTCCCTGCGGCACTTCTGAGCTTGGTCGCGGCCGTTGAAACGCACTCTCACCCCGTCCTGATCCTGATCTTCGCTGCCGCCGCGGGAGCTACGTTCCCGCCGATCACCGTGTGCATGCGCACGTACTTCAAGCAGCGCCTGAGCGACGACGCGCTGCTCGCCACGGCCTATTCGCTCGAATCCGTGCTGATCGAACTGATCTTCATCGTCGGGCCTATGCTCGTCGCCCTCTTCGTGGCTGCGGCTTCGGCCGCCGCTGCGGTCCTTTTCGCGGGCGCCTCGGGGTGCG
>DASYPG010000079.1:0-2070 GCA_036006885.1 Burkholderiales bacterium
GCTGCAGGTCCTGCAGCAGGTTGATCACCTGCGCCTGCACCGAAACGTCGAGCGCCGACACCGGCTCGTCGCAGACGATGAGCCGGGGCTCGACCGCAAGCGCGCGCGCGATGCCGATGCGCTGGCGCTGGCCGCCCGAGAACTCGTGCGGATAACGGCTCGCGTGCTCGGGCGCCAGACCGACCAGGCCCAGCAGCTCCTTTAGCCTCTCCCTGGTTCTTCCTTTGTGGAGACCGTGAAGCGTTAACGGCTCGGCCAGCATGGCACCCACGGTCATGCGCGGATTGAGCGAGCTGTATGGGTCCTGGAAGATGATCTGCATTTCCCGCCGCAGGGAGCGCAGCTCGCGTTCGCCGAGCACCGAGAGCTCGCGGCCGTCGAACCAGACCTTGCCCGAGGTCGGCTCGATCAGGCGCAGCACCAGCCTGCCGGTGGTCGACTTGCCGCAGCCCGATTCGCCGACCAGGGCGAAGGTCTCGCCGGTGTGCACGTCGAAGCTCACGCCGTCGACCGCCTGGATGCCGCCGCGAAAGTGCTTGACCAGGCGCTCGGCGCGAAGCAGCGGGGTCACAGCGGCGCCCTCCAGCATGCCGCGAAATGGTTGGTTTTTATTTCGAGAAGAGGCGGAGGTTGGGAAAAGCATTTGTCGATCGCGAACGGGCAGCGCGCATGGAAGCGGCAGCCCGCGGGCATCGCGCTGGCATCGGGCACCGTGCCTTCGATCGCGGAAAGGCGCGGTTGCTCCAGGTCGAGGCGCGGGATCGAGCCGAGAAGGCCGATGGTGTACGGGTGGTGCGGCTCGGCGAAAAGGGCGGCCGCCGCGCAGCGCTCGACCACCTGCCCCGCGTACATGACGATGACGTCGTCGGCGAGCTCGGCGATCACGCCGAGGTCGTGGGTGATGAGGATGATCGCGGTGCCGAGCTCCGAGCGCAGCGCGCGCATGAGATCGAGGATCTGCGCCTGGATGGTGACGTCGAGCGCGGTGGTGGGCTCGTCGGCGATGAGGAGCTGCGGATTGCAGGCGAGCGCCATGGCGATCATCACGCGCTGGCGCATGCCGCCCGAGAGCCGGTGCGGATAGTCGCGCGCCCGGCGCTCCGGCGACGGAATGCGCACGCGGCGCAGCATGGCGATCGCGTTTTCTTTCGCTGCCTTCCTGCTGGTATTTCGATGCCGCAGCAGCGCTTCGGCGACCTGATCGCCCACGCTGAACGCCGGGTTGAGCGAGGTCATCGGCTCCTGGAAGATCATCGAGAGCCGCGCGCCCCGCAGCTCGCGCAGCCGCGCCGGCGGCAGCTTCAGCAGGTCTTCGCCCTCGAACAGCACCTCGCCCGCCGCGATGCGTCCGGGCGGCCGCGGCAGGAGCCCCATGATGCTGAGCGCGGTGACGCTCTTGCCGCAGCCCGATTCGCCGACGATCCCGAGGGTGCGGCCGCGCTCGAGGCTGAAGTCGACCCCATCCACCGCGCGCACCTCGCCTGCATCGGTGTCGAAGACGGTGGCGAGCCCCCTGACTTCAAGAAGCGCTGCGCGATCGGACATGCCGGGCGACCTCGTCCTCGATCGCCTGGCGTTCGAGGATTCCCCACGGCCGCGCCTTGCTCGGGCCGCAGGCCATGAAGGGGATGAACCGCTCGTGCGCCTTCTCGTACAGGCGGCGCAGCTCGGCAAGCGGCTCGGCGTGGTCGTCGACCCGCAGGCTCAACTGTGGATAGGCCTCGGTCGAATGGATGAGGAGCGCCGCCGACTGCTTGCCCCTCTTATCCCCGCCGGCAGCTTCGCCCGCCTCCAATGCGCCAATCAGTCTCTCCGCGAACGGCAGCGCGGCATTTCGTTGATACGAACTTGCCGTGTCGTGAACGACAGAAGCTCCGGCAAGCATGTTTCCCGCAACTGAGAATCCGTCGCCCGCAGTCGCCCCGCACCAGTCGATGCAGCTTTTCCCGGTGTGCTGGCCGACGCGGCCGGCGGCGTCGATGACGTGGAGCTGGCGTTGCTCGCGGCCTTCGTCGGGCGCGGTCAGGCGCCGCACCACCGCCTCGGCCGGCAGGCCTTCACGCAGCAGCT
>DASYPG010000080.1:0-3026 GCA_036006885.1 Burkholderiales bacterium
CTCGTATTCGCTCGCAGGCCTGTACGGGATCGCGATCGCCGCCACCTCGATGCTGTCGATGGCCGGGATCATCGTCGCGCTCGACGCCTATGGTCCGATCACCGACAACGCCGGCGGCATCGCCGAGATGGCCGATCTGCCGGACTCGGTGCGCAACATCACCGACCCGCTCGATGCGGTGGGCAACACCACCAAGGCGGTCACCAAGGGTTACGCGATCGGCTCCGCCGGCCTCGCCGCCCTGGTGCTGTTCGCCGACTACACCCACGCGCTCGAGGCTGCGGGCAAGAGCTTCACCTTCGATCTGTCCAACCCGATGGTGATCATCGGCCTCTTCATCGGCGGCATGGTGCCCTACCTCTTCGGCGCGATGGCGATGGAAGCCGTCGGCCGCGCCGCGGGGGCGGTGGTGCTCGAAGTGCGCCGCCAGTTCAAGGAGATCCCGGGCATCATGCAGGGCACGGCGAAGCCGGAATACGGCGCCGCCGTGGACATGCTCACCCGCGCCGCGATCAAGGAGATGATGATCCCGTCGCTGCTGCCGGTCCTCGTGCCCATCGTGGTGGGGCTCATCCTCGGGCCGCAGGCGCTCGGCGGCGTGCTCATGGGCACCATCGTCACCGGCCTTTTCGTCGCCATCTCGATGTGCACCGGCGGCGGCGCCTGGGACAACGCCAAGAAATACATCGAGGACGGCCACCACGGCGGCAAAGGCTCCGACGCGCACAAGGCGGCGGTCACCGGCGACACGGTCGGCGATCCCTACAAGGACACCGCCGGTCCGGCGGTCAACCCGCTCATCAAGATCATCAACATCGTCGCACTGCTGATCGTTCCGTTGATGGTTTGAGGTTCTCGAGCTGGCGTCGACCAGCGCCGTCAGCTCGCGCTTGCCTTTTTCGAAGTTTGACGCGTACAGTCGTCGATATTGTCGGTGTCAGGCGCGGGATTGCCCTACAATCTCGGCGCTGGCTCCATCGCCAGAGTTCGCAGTGACTGAGTCTTTGCTTCAACTTGCTTATCAGGCATGAACGCTTTCAACTCTGAAAAACCGCGCCGCTTCCCGGCCTTGACCATTCTCTTGCTGATCGTCATCGTCGGGCTCGCGGTCGGCGGCTACTACCTTGCCCCGCGCTTCGAGCGCAGCGCACCGCAGATCACGCTCACCCCGGACAGCGATGTGCTCGGGGTCGCGCCCATGGAGATCGTCGTCACCGACCAGGGCGCGGGGTTGAAGTCCGTGACCGCGACGCTGTCGGTGGGCGGCACGGAGCACCACCTCGCGGGCGAGCAGTTCGCCGAACCCGTGAAGGAAAAGAAGCTCACGGTCGCGGTGTCCAAGATCGGCGGCATCAAGGAGGGACCGGCGGTGCTGCGGATCAGCGCGCGGGATCGCTCGCTGTGGGGGTTCTTCAAGGGCAACGAGACCGTGGTGCAGAAGAACCTGACGATCGACATCACGCCGCCGACCCTCGAGCTCATCGCCGACGACCGGTACATCAACTTCGGCGGGGTGGGCGCGCTCGTCTACAAGCCCTCGCCGGACACGGTGACGAGCGGGGTGAAGATCGGCGAGTACTTTTTCCCCGGAACCAAGGGACAGGTCAAGGATCAGCCCGAGCACTACTTCGTCCTGTTTGCGCATCCCTACAACGTGCCGCCGAGCGCAAAAGCCGTGCTCGTCGCAACCGACAAGGCGGGCAATACGCGCGAGATGCCGCTGGTCTACGAGCTGAAGAACGTCAAGTACAAGAAAAGTACCATCGCCCTGACGGACGGCTTTCTTCAAACCAAGGTGGTGCCCCTGGTGAAGGACGCGGACGCGCGGCACGGCGCCGTGAAGGACGTGTTTGTCGCGGTCAACCAGCGCCTGAGGAAGGAAAACGAGGACAAGATCCGCGAGATCACGCGCAAGTCCACCGCGTCGATTCTCTGGAGTGGCGCCTTCACGCAGCTCAGCAACTCGAAGGTCGAGGCGAACTTCGCCGACCAGCGCACCTACACGTACAACAATCAGCCGATCGATACCGCGTATCACGTCGGCTATGACCTTTCGGTCACCAAGCGCTATCCGGTCGAAGCCGCGAACAGCGGGCGCGTCGCCTTTACGGGCGACCTCGGCATCTATGGAAATACGGTCATCCTCGATCACGGCCTCGGCCTCTTTACGCTCTACAGCCATCTGAGCGCGATCGACGTCAAGGACGGCGACTCGATCAAGCAGAAGCAGATCCTCGGCAGGACGGGCGAGACTGGCCTGGCCGGCGGCGACCATCTGCACTACGGCGTCTATCTGGACGGCGTTGCGGTCCTGCCGGTCGAGTGGTGGGACGCGAAGTGGATCCGAGACAACATCGAGCCCAAGCTGGAGGGTCGTAGCGGCGACGAGATTGCCAAAGCGCAGGCGCCAGCGCCGCGCAAGGCGACGCGCAAACGCCGGCGCTAGCCATCCGGCCTACTGAATCGGCTTGACCTTCCCTTCGCGCACGAGCCGGGCATAGCGCTCGACATCGTCGTTGAAGAATTTCCAGAATTCGGCGGCGTGCGCGGGGATGGGCTCGCCGCCCAACTGCGCAAGGCGGTTCTTCATCTCCGGAGTCTGGATGCTCTTGAGCATCGCGTCTTCGAGGCGCGCGAGCGCCTCCTTTGGCGTCTCGTTCGGCGCGAACAGCCCGAGCCAGGCGCCGAACTCGAAGCCGGAAAAGCCGCTTTCGGCGAAGGTGGGGACCTCGGGGAGGGCGTTGGCGCGGTGCGCGCCGGTCATGGCGAGCGGCTTCACCTGTCCGCCCTTGATGTGCCCGGAGGCAGAGCCGGCCAGGTCAAAGAGCATGGTGACGCGGCGCGCAATGAGGTCCGGGTACACCGCGCCGCTGCCCTTGTATGGAACGTGCACGAGCTGGATATTGGCCGCGGCGCTCAGAAGCTCGCCCGCGAGGTGGCTGCTCGTGCCCGGCCCGGACGAACCATAAGTTAGCTTGCCAGGCTCCTTGCGCGCGCGCTCGACGATGTCCTGCAGGCTTCGCGCG
>DASYPG010000081.1:0-9151 GCA_036006885.1 Burkholderiales bacterium
GCAGCAGTTGCGTCCCTATGAGCGCATCAAGGCCGCCGAAGCGAACGAGCCGGCGGTGATGCGACTGCCGCCGCCGGTCGTTCGCAAGATCGACCAGCCGCTACCGCTGCCAGGCGGGCCGCCCGGCGCCCTCGAGCCCAATCCGATAACGAGTCCGCGCGTCGCCGACTGAGGGGTGGTCCATCGCGGCGAGCGCCGCGACCGCGATGCTGCGTGCGTCGACTTCGAAGAAGGCGCGCAGAGCGGCGCGCGTATCGCTGCGTCCGAAGCCGTCGGTTCCGAGAGCGACATACTTGCGCGGCAGGTATGGCCGGATGAGGTCAGCCACCGCGCTCACGTAGTCGCTCGCGGCGATAACCGGCCCCTTCGTAGGCTTGAGCGATTTCTCGACCCAGGATTCGGCGTGGGAGCCCAGGCGCCGCGCGCGCTCGGCTTCCATTCCATCCCGGCGAAGCTCGGTGAACGAAGTAACGCTCCAAACGTCGGCTTTCACGCCCCAATCCTTCTCGAGCAGCTCGGCTGCGGCAAGCACTTCGCGCAGGATCGGACCGCTTCCCAGAAGCTGGACCGTTGCCTGCCCGGCGTGTTTCAGCCGATACATCCCTTTGAGGATGCCCTCGCGCGCGCCCTCCGGCATCGGCGGATGCGCGTAATTCTCGTTTGCGACGGTGACGTAGTAGAAGGCGTCTTCCTGCGCCTCGAGCATGCGGCGGGCGCCGTCGTGCACGATTGCGGCGAGCTCGTAGCCGAAGCACGGGTCGTAGGCGCGGCAGTTCGGGATGGTCGAGGCGATGAGGTGCGAGGAGCCGTCCTGGTGCTGCAGGCCCTCGCCGGCGAGCGTGGTACGCCCCGCCGTGCCGCCGAGCAGGAAGCCCCGCGCGCGCGAATCGGCCGCTGCCCAGATGAGATCGCCCACGCGCTGGAAGCCGAACACGGAGTAGTAGATGTAGAACGGCAGCATCGCCAGGCCATGGGTCGAGTAGGACGTCGCCGCCGCGAGCCACGACGACAGCGCGCCCGCCTCCGTGATGCCCTCTTCCAGGATCTGCCCGTCCTTGGCTTCGCGGTAGTACAGAAGCTCATCGTGGTCCTCGGGCTCGTAGAGCTGGCCGACGGCGGAGTAGATTCCCGCTTGCCGGAACAACGTCTGCATGCCGAAGGTGCGCGCCTCGTCGGCCACGATCGGGACCACGCGCGACCCGATCGTTTCGTCCTTCAGAAGCTGCGCAAGCAGCTGGACGAACACCATCGTGGTGGACTGGTTTCTCTCGCCGACGGTGAAAGCCGGCACCGGGACGGTGGCGGCCTCGGCGCTACGCGCGGGCAAATGGCCGCCGAGCTCGCGTCTGCGGCTTTCCAGGTACTTCATCTCCGGGCTGTCGGCGCCCGGATGGAAGAAGCGCAGCTGCGCGACAGCCTCGTCCGAAATCGGCAGCGCGAAGCGGTCGCGGAATTCGCGCAACGCGACGTCGTCGACCTTCTTCTGCTGGTGGGTTCCCATCCTGCCCTGGCCCCAGGTCCCCATGCCGTAGCCCTTCTTGGTCTGCGCGAGCACCACGGTGGGACGGCCGCGGTGGTTCGCCGCCGCATGGTAGGCCGCGTAGATCTTCACCGGGTCGTGCCCGCCGCGCTTCAGGCGATCGATATCGTCGTCGCTCATTCCGGCGATGAGCTCGGTGAGCTCGGGGTACTTGTTGAAGAAGTGCTCGCGGTTGAAGCCCCCGTCGCTGGCGGCGTAGGTCTGGAACTCGCCGTCCACGGTCTCGTGCAACCGCTTGAGCAGCACGGCTTCCGTGTCGCGCGCAAACAGCGCATCCCAGTCCGAGCCCCACAGCAGCTTCACCACGTTCCAGCCCGCTCCGGCGAAGAGGCCTTCGAGCTCCTGCACGATCGAGCCGTTGCCTCGCACCGGCCCGTCGAGGCGCTGCAGGTTGCAGTTCACCACGAAGATCAGGTTGTCGAGTCCTTCCCGCGAGGCGAGCGACAGGCCGGCGAGCGACTCCGGCTCGTCCATCTCTCCGTCGCCGGCGAATGCCCATACCTTGCGAGCGTCGGTCTTCAGCAGGCCGCGGTGCTCGAGATAGCGCATGAAGCGCGCCGCGTAGATCGCGTTGATGGGACCGAGGCCCATCGAACCGGTCGGAAACTGCCAGAACTTCGGCATGAGATACGGATGGCAATACGACGACAGGCCTTTGCCTTCGCACTCGCGCCGATAGTGGTCCAGCTGCGATTCGGTGAGCCGGCCTTCGAGGAACGCCCTGGCGTAGACACCTGTGGCCGAATGCGGCTGGAAGTACACCAGGTCGCCGTGCGCGCCGCCGCGGAAGAAGTGATTGAACCCCACCTCGAAGAGATCCGCCGCGGAGGCATAGCTCGCGATGTGCCCGCCGAGCTCGGGGTGCGCACGGTTGGCGCGCACCACCATGGCGAGTGCGTTCCATCGCACGATCGAGGAAATGCGCTGCTCGAGCTCCAGGTTGCCCGGAAACTGAGGCTGCTGCGCGAGCTCGATCGAGTTCTTGTACGGCGTGTTCAGCACCGGCGGCAGCGGCACGCGCCGCACGCGCGCGTGATCGAGGAGCTTGCGCAGCAGGAAGGTGGCGCGCTCGCGTCCCTCGGAGGCGATCAGCGCGTCGAAGGCATCCAGCCATTCGCGGGTTTCGACCGGGTCCGCGTCGGGCGGATTGACGCGCCAGAAGGCGGAGGAAACGATGTCGGAAAGATTGGCCATTCCGGCATGGTAGCTCGCGCGCCTGCAGCAGGACGCGAGTTCTAGTCCCGGATGTCCCTGCGTTCGAGCGCTTCAAGTCGAGTACCAGAGCGCACTGCCGCGGCGGCGAAAGCCACCGTCCCCACTACAAGAAAATCGAGAAAAAGATGATATGATCGCCGCGCAGTGATTCATCAGGCAGCGAATTTGCACACCGTTTCAACCGCCGCATCGGAGCGTTCGCACGCCGTGTACGGCGTTTCGCAGTGGCAGTCAAATCACTTCCTTGATCGTCATGCCCGGCTTTGTCGCGCCCGGAATCGTCGCGGCATTTAGAGGAAGTAGATGAACATGGCAACCGGTACCGTCAAGTGGTTCAACGACTCGAAAGGCTTCGGCTTCATTACCCCGTCCGAGGGCGGTGAAGACCTGTTCGCGCATCACACCGCGATCCAGATGAGCGGCTTCAAGACCCTCAAGGAAGGCCAGAAAGTCGAGTTCGAAGTGAAGCGCGGCCCCAAGGGCCTGCAGGCGGCGAACATCAAGCCGCTGTAAGCGAAGTCGCTTCGCGAACTCAAAGCCCGCCGAGCGCGGGCTTTTTTGTTTCCGGCGCTACTTGCAGGCGCCGGAGCGCGGGCCGCAACTCTCGATCGAATCGGGCGTGTTCGAGACGGTGACGCCCACGTGCGGCGGCTCGGCGCACCCCATCAGCAACACCACTACGCAGAGCGAGAAGACCTTCCTGCACCCCATTCACGAATCGCCTAGAGCGCCATCGAAGCGACGCGCGCGGGCACGAAGAGCTCCGCCTCAGTGGCGGCGCGCACCTGCTCGACCGTCACGCCAGGGGCGGTCTCCAGCAGGGTGGCGCGCCCCCCCGGGAACGCGATCGCCGCAAGCTCGGTGACCACGAGATCCACCGGCCGGATCGATGTGAGCGGCAACGAGCATTGCCTGACGATCTTCGACTTGCCCTTGGCGGTGTGCTGCATGGCGACCACCACGCGCTTCGCGCCGGCGACCAGATCCATCGCGCCGCCCATGCCGGGCACCATCTTGCCGGGGATCATCCAGTTCGCCAGCACGCCGCGTTGATCCACCTGCAGCCCGCCGAGCACGGTCATGTCGAGATGGCCGCCGCGGATTAGTCCGAACGACATGGCGCTGTCGAACGCGCAGGCGCCCGGCAGCGCGGTGACCGGCCGGCCGGCGGCGTCGGTGAGCCGCGCTTGCGCCAGGCCCTCCTGCGGAACCGGGCCCGTACCGATCAGGCCGTTCTCCGATTGAAAGAAGACCTGCACGCCCGCCGGCACGTAGTTCGCCACCAGCGTCGGGATGCCGATACCGAGATTGACGAGCATGCCCGATCGGAGCTCGCGTGCGATGCGCTTGGCGATCAGCGTCTGCGGGTCCATGGCGTCAGCCGTGCGCTATGAGGTAGTCGACGAGCGGCGCGGGCGTCATCACGTGATCGGGAGCGATTACGCCGACAGGAACGATGTGCTCGGCATCCACGATCACCGTATCGGCGGCCATCGCGATCACCGGGTTGAAATTGCGCGCCGTGAGGGCGTATTGCAGGTTGCCGAGATAGTCGGCGAGGAACGCCTGCACCAGCGCGAAATCGGCGCGCAACGCCGTCTCGAGCAGCCACGGCCTGCCGTTGAGCTCGATGCGTTGCTTGCCCTCCTCGACGACCGTGCCGACGCCGGTCGGCGTCAACACGCCGCCGAGACCGAAACCGGCCGAGCGTATGCGCTCGACCAGCGTGCCCTGCGGCACGAGATCCACCTCCATTTCGCCGGCGATCATCTTCTTCTGCGTTTCTGGATTCAGGCCGATGTGGCTCGCGATGGTCTTGCGCACCAGACCCGCGCTCACGAGCTTGCCGATGCCGATGCCCGGCGCCGCGTTGTCATTGGCGATTACGGTCAGATTGCGCTTGCCTTGGCGCACCAGCTCGTCGACGATGCGCTCGGGCGTGCCGACGCCCATGAAACCGCCGATCATCAGGCTCGCGCCCTCGGGAATCAGCGCGACGGCCTCTTGCAGCGAGATCGTCTTCATTTGCGTCTTCGTTGTACTCCCGTGACCGCCGCCCGGAAATTGGACCAAGGTCCAATAGGGCGCACGCTAGGAAAGCTCGAGCGTCGCGTGCACGATTCCAGTCTCGACGCGCGTGGCGAGCGGAAGCCCGCTTTTTTTGAACACCTTCAGCATCGGCGCGTTGCCCGCAAGCACTTCGGCGACAAACGTGCGGATACCGCCCGCGCGCGCGATGGTGACGAGATGCCGCATCACGAGTCCGCCGATACCCTGGCCCTGATAAGCATCGCCGACGGCAAAAGCGACCTCCGCTTCGCCGGGCGCGGTGACGATGTAGCGGCCGCCGCCCGCGATGGCCTTGCGCCCCGCTTCTTCCACCTCCGCCACGAGGGCGACGTGGTTCACGAAGTCGATTTCGAGGAAGAAAGCGACTTCCTTCTCCGTGAAACCCTTCCGCGGCCCGAAGAATCGGCGGTAGATCGTCTCCGGGTCGGCGCGCCGCAGCGCGTCGGCGATCGCTTCGCGATCAGTGGGCCGCTGCGCGCGAATCTGCACGCGGCGGCCGCCGCGCAGAGTCTCGATTACCGAATAGGAACGCGCATCCATGGATGAAGTCGGCACGCCGGCAGTCTTGTGGTGCCCGTTGTCTGGATTGAACAGACGACCTACCGCTTACAAGGCGGTTGCTCTACCACTGAGCTAAACGGGCACGATTTTAGGGTCCGCAGCACGGAAAAGCCGCGCTGCAACTCGGGGGATTATCCCCCGAACAGCGCTACTTGATCCGGCGCAGGGTGGGCTTGCCGCCGGAGGGTTTCTTGGGCGGCTCGGGCGACGTGGCGGCGGGCACGGGAAGCTGCGCCGGAGGCTTGATCGCGGGATGCTTGGGCTCGCGCACCGGCTCGGACTCGGCCTTCGCCTGCACGCCGGCCTTGGGCCCGTCGACGTCGAAGGTCATGCCGTGCCCAGTCTCGCGGGCGTACAGCGCATAGACGTTGTTGATCGGCACCGCGAGCTGGCGCGCCACGCCGCCGAAACGCGCGGAGAACTCGATCAGCTCGTTCCCCATCTGCAGCTTGTGCACCGCATTCGGGCTGATGTTGAGCGTGATCTCCCCGTTCTTGACGTACTCGAGCGGCACCTGGGTGCGCGAGTCGACCTTGACCGCGAGGTGCGGCGTGTAGCCGTTGTCGACGCACCACTCGAACAGCGCGCGCAGCAGGTACGGCTTGGTCGGGATCTCGCTCAACTTGTCGTTCAATTACTTTCGCATTACCTTTTCGGACGGCGTGAGCGCTTCAATGAACGCCGGCCGGGAAAATATGCGCTCCGCGTACTTCATCAGCGGCGCGGCGGTCTTGCCGAGTTTAATCCCGTAGTGGTCCAGGCGCCACAGCAGCGGCGCGATCGCCACGTCCAGCATGGTGAAGTCGTCGCCGAGCATGTGCTTGGTCCGGGTGAACACCGGCGCGAGCTCGATCAGGCGGTCGGTGACGTGCTGGCGCGCCTTGTCGATCTGCTTCTCCTTGCCGCCCTCGAGCGCGTCGATCTGCGAGAACAGCTCCACCTCCATGTTGAACAGCATCAGCCGCGCGCGCGCCCGCATCACCGGGTCCGCCGGCATGAGCTGCGGGTGCGGGAAACGCTCGTCGATGTACTCGTTGATGATGTTGGACTCGTACAGGATGAGGTCGCGCTCGACCAGCACCGGCAGGCGGTTATACGGGTTCATCACCGCGATGTCCTCGGGCTTGTTGTACAGGTCGACGTCGATGACCTGGAAGTCCATGCCCTTCTCGTAGAGCACGAAGCGGCAGCGGTGGCTGAAGGGGCAGGTGGTGCCCGAATAGAGTTGCATCATGGTGGTCGTCGGACGGGAAAGACGCCTAGGTCACGTCTTTCCAGTATTCCTTCTTGAGCAGATAGGTGAGGATGAAAAGGATGCCGAGGAAGAACAGCACGACGATGCCGATCGCCCGGCGATCGGTCGCGGCTGGCTCTCCCGCGTAGGCGAGGAAGTTGACCAGGTCGCGCACCGCCATGTCGTACTCGACCGGCGCGAGCGCGCCCTTACTGAGCTCGCGCCACTCGCGCTTCTCGCGGTCGTAGGCGCGCTCGCCCTGCAGCGTCCACAGCGCGTGCGGCATGCCGACGTTCTCGAACACCGCGTTGTTCCAGCCGGTCACCGTCTTGGGGTCGCGGTAGAACGTGCGCAGATAGGTGTACAGCCAGTCCGGCCCGCGCGAGCGCGACACCAGGGAGAGGTCCGGCGGCGCCACGCCGAACCACTGTTTGGCGGTCTTCGGGTCCATGGGACCCTTCATCGGCTCGCCGACCTTCTCGGCGGTGAACAGCAGGTTGTCCTTGATCTGCTGCTCGGTGAGGCCGAGCTCCTCCAGCCCGCCGTAGCGCATGTACTGCATGCTGTGGCAGCCCAGGCAGTAGTTGATATACAGCTTGGCGCCGATCTGGAGGCTCACGATATTGGTCGGCTCGTGCGGCGACTTGTCGAGGCGGTAGCCGGTTTCCGCTCCCCATGCCGCCGCGGGCAGCCACGCGATCAATAGAAGAAGCTTTTTCATTTGTCGCGCCTAGTGCGTGACCCGCTCGGGCACCGGCTTCACCTTGTCGCGCGCCGTGTACCAGGGCATGAGGAGGAAGAACAGAAAATAGACCACGGTGCACAGGCGCGCCACCCAGGTGGCGATGTCCTTGGTGTCGAGGAAGAAGGCGTTGAACTTGAACTGGCCCCACACCGTGGTCGGGTTCACCCCGAGGTAGCCGAGGATCACGAACACCACCACGAAGGCCGCGAGCCAGCTCTTGTAGAGCGCGCCGCGGTAGCGGATCGACTTCACCGGGCTGCGGTCGAGCCAGGGGAGGAAGAAGAAAATCAGCACGGCGACGCCCATGGCGAGCACGCCGGGGAATTGCGAGTTGAAAAGCGGCGGCACCGCGCGCAGGATCGAGTAGTACGGGGTGAAGTACCACACCGGCGCGATGTGCGGCGGGGTCTTCAGCGGGTCGGCCGGGATGAAGTTGTTGTCCTCGAGGAAGTATCCGCCCATCTCCGGCACGAAGAACAGCACGATGCAGAAGATGGCGAGAAACACCACCGCCCCCACCAGGTCCTTCACCGTGTAGTACGGGTGGAACGGGATGCCGTCGAGCGGCTTGCCGTCGGCGCCCTTGTGCTTCTTGATCTCGACCCCGTCGGGGTTGTTCGAGCCCACGTCGTGCAGCGCGAGGATATGCGCGACGATGAGGCCGAGGAGCACGAGCGGGAACGCGATCACGTGCAAGGCGAAGAAGCGGTTGAGCGTGACGTCGGACACGACGTAGTCGCCGCGGATCCACTTCGCCAGGTCCGGGCCGATGAAGGGCACCGTGCCGAAGAGATTGACGATGACCTGCGCGCCCCAGTACGACATCTGGCCCCACGGCAGCAGGTAGCCGAAGAAGGCCTCGCCCATCAGCGTGAGGTAGATCAGCACGCCGAAGATCCACACCAGCTCGCGCGGCGTGCGATGCGAGCCGTACAGCAGGGCGCGGAACATGTGCAGGTACACCACGATGAAGAACGCCGAGGCGCCGGTCGAGTGGACGTAGCGCAGCAGCCACCCGAACCACACGTCGCGCATGATGTACTCGACCGAGCCGAACGCGAGGCTCGCGTCGGGCTTGTAGTTCATCGTGAGGAAGATGCCGGAGACGATCTGGATGATGAGCACCAGCCCCGCGAGCGAGCCGAAGTAGTACCAAAAGTTGAAGTTCTTCGGCGCGTAGTATTGCGAAGCATGGATGCGCCACTGCTCGGCGGCGGAGGGCATGCGCGCGTCGAACCAGCCCCACAAAGCCTGCAGACGCGACGCCATGCCTTACGCTCCCTTCTTTTCTTTGTCTTCGCCGATCACCAGCGCCACATCGGAGGTGAACTCGTAAGGGGGAACCTCGAGGTTCGTCGGCGCGGGCGAGCCCCGGAAGACGCGCCCGGCAAGATCGAACTTGGAGCCGTGGCACGGGCAGTAGAAGCCGCCCATCCAGTCGGCACCCATCTCCGCCTTCGCTTCGGCGGGCCTGAGCTGCGGCGAGCAGCCCAGATGCGTGCACACCCCTATCAGCACCATGATGTCGCGCTTCTCGGAGCGGTACTCGTTCTTCGCGTACTTTGGCTGCTCGGAATGCTTCGACTGCGGATCGGTGAGGTAGGGCTCGATCACTTTCAGCGACTCGAGCATTTCCGGCGAGCGGCGGAACACCCAGACCGGCTTGCCGCGCCACTCGTACACCCGCAGCTCGCCTGGCTGCAGCGTGGCGACGTCGGCCTCGACCGGCGCGCCGGCGGCCTTGGCGCGCTCGGAGGGCCACATGCTGGCGACAAACGGCGCCGCG
>DASYPG010000082.1:0-10340 GCA_036006885.1 Burkholderiales bacterium
GCTTTTCAAGGCCGAAACGCCCACCCCCATGAAGGACACCAAGCTCACCCCGCGCATCGCCGAGACCGCCAAGGGCCTGTGGCTGGTCTACGTGGGCTTCACCGCCGCCTGCGTGGTCGCCTACTGGCTCGCGGGAATGGATGAGCTCGACGCCCTGATGCACGGCTTCACCACCATGGGACTGGGCGGGTTCTCCAGCCACGACGCGAGCTTCGCGCACTGGGATTCGCCTGCGATCGAGGCCGTCGCGATCGTCTTCATGCTGGTCGCGGCGATCAATTTCGCCTCGCATTTTCTCGCCTGGCGACGCCTCAGCGCGCGTCCCTATGCCCGCGACCCGGAAGCCAAGCCGATGCTGCTGGTGGTCGTGCTCAGCGTGCTCCTCGTCGCCACCTACCTTTTCCTCACCGGCGTCTACGACGATTTCGGCAGCGCCCTGCGCTACGCGGCATTCAACGTGGTCTCGCTCGCGACGACGACCGGCTACGCGAACGTCGACTACGGCCAGTGGCCGATCTTCGCGCCGCTGCTGATGCTGTTTCTCTCGTGCTTCGTCAGCAGTTCGGGCTCGACCGGCAGCGGCATCAAGATGATCCGCGCGCAGATTCTCTTCAAGCAGCTCCTGCGCGAGCTGCTGCGCACGATCCACCCGCGCATCTCCAACCCGGTGAAGCTCTCCGAGAGCCCGGTCAGCAACGCGACGGTGTTCGCCGTGCTCGCCTACCTTTTCATGTACGTGTCGAGCGTCGTCGTCCTCACGCTGCTGCTCACCGCGTCGGGGCTCGACATGGTGTCGGGATTCTCCGCGGCGGTCGCCTCGCTCAACAACACCGGGCCGGGGCTCGGCGAAGTTGGCCCCGCCACCACCTACGCCAGCCTGACCGACACCCAGACCTGGATCTGCAGCTTCGCCATGCTGCTCGGCCGGCTGGAGCTTTTCACGCTGCTCGTCGTCCTCACCCCGGCGTTCTGGCGCAAATGACACCGATCGCGAAGGCGATCCAGCCTAGTATGAGCATCACTCCTCCAACCGGGGTCACCGCGCCCAGGCCGCGGGGAGCGCCCAACGCGAGCGCATAGAGGCTCCCCGAGAACAGTACGACGCCGGCGAAGAGAAGCCACCCGGCCGCCCTGATCCAGCTTCCCTCCACGTGGAAGCCCGCGAGACCGACCAAAATGAGGGCGAGCGCATGCCAAGCGTGGTATTGGACCGCGGTCTGCCACACGGCAAGCATCTCCGGGGAGAGCCGCGCTCTGAGCGCGTGAGCGCCGAACGCGCCCAAGCCCACCGCGACCGCGGTGACGAGCGCGCCGAGTGCCAGGAAAACCTTCAGGCCGGTTTCTTGGCGCTTTTCTTCGTGCGCTGCGGGCGCTTTTTGCCATAGCTGCCCTTGTAGATCTTCCCGCGCCGCGTACGTTTGTCGCCTTTACCCATGCGCTGATTATAGCGGCACGGTTTCGACCTCGTACGCGAGATACGGCGCGAGCCATTTCTCCGCCTCGGACACCGAAATGCCGCTGCGGCGGGCGTAGTCCACGACCTGATCGCGGCCCACCTTGCCGACCGCGAAATAGGTCGACTCGGGGTGCGACAGGTAGAAGCCGGATACGGCCGCGGGCGGCCACATCGCGAACGACTCGGTCAGCCGCATGTCGGCGTTGCGCTCGGCATCGAGCAGGCGAAAGAGCGGTCCTTTCGCAGTATGGTCGGGACAAGCCGGATAGCCAGGCGCCGGGCGGATGCCGCGGTACGCCTCGGCGATCAGTTCGGCGCTCCCAAGGCGCTCCTCGGGGGCATAACCCCAAAACTCGCGCCGCACGCGCTCGTGCAGGCGCTCGGCGAACGCCTCGGCCAGGCGGTCTGCGAGCACCTTGAGCATGATCGCGTTGTAGTCGTCGTGGGCCGCCTCGAAAGCAGACACACGCTCGTCGATGCCCCCTGTGCAGACGGCGAAGGTGCCGACCCAGTCGGGAACACCCGCCTCCTTCGGCGCGACGAAGTCGGCGAGGCACAGATTGGCGCGGCCGGTAGGCTTGTGGTTCTGCTGTCTCAGGTTGTGCCAGGTCATGAGGCGCTCGGCGCGCGCCTCGTCGCGGTAGATCTCGATGTCGTCGCCGTTCACGCGCGCAGCGGGATACAGCGCGAATACGCCGTTCGCGACCGCCCAGCCTTCGCTCACCACGCGCCCGAGCATTTCGCGTGCCTCGCCGAAGAGCTTGCGCGCGGCTTCGCCCACGACCGGATCCTGCAGGATCTTCGGGTACGGCCCGGAGAGCTCCCAGGCCTGGAAGAACGGCGACCAGTCGATGTAGTCGACGAGCTCGGCGAGGGGATAGTTGCGCAGGATCGTGATGCCGGGCTTGCGCGGCCGAGGCGGAACGTAGGCGCTCCAGTCGGTCGGGTGGCCCAGCCGCCGCGCCTCGGCGATGGGATGCAGCGGCCCAGGCCCCTTCTTGTCGCGGTGCTGGTCACGGATCTTCTCGTAGTCGGCGCGCACCTCGCTGACGAAGCGTGCGCTGGCCTCGGATAGCAGCGACTGCACCACGGGCACGCCGCGCGAAGCATCGGGCACGTACACCACCGGCCCGGAGTAGTTCGGCGCGATCTTAACTGCGGTGTGAGCACGCGAAGTGGTTGCGCCGCCGATCAGCAACGGGAGCTTCAGCCCGGCGCGCTCCATCTCGCGGGCGACGTGGCTCATTTCCTCGAGCGACGGGGTGATCAGGCCCGAGAGGCCGATGACGTCGGCTTTTTCGCGCGCCGCCGTCTCGAGGATGGTCTGGGCGGGCACCATCACGCCCAGGTTCACCACCTCGTAGTTGTTGCACTGAAGCACCACCGCGACGATGTTCTTTCCGATGTCGTGCACGTCGCCTTTCACCGTGGCGATCACGACGCGGCCCTTCGCGCGGCCCGCCTCGCCGCTCTTCGCTTTTTCGGCTTCGATGAACGGCACGAGGTGCGCCACCGCCTGCTTCATTACGCGCGCGGACTTCACTACCTGCGGCAGGAACATCTTGCCCGCGCCGAAGAGATCTCCGACCACGTTCATCCCGTCCATCAGGGGGCCTTCGATCACGTGGATGGGCCGGTCGCATTTCTGCCGCGCCTCCTCGGTGTCGGCGACGATGTGAGTGGCGATGCCGTTGACGAGCGCATGCGAGAGGCGCTCTTCCACGCTGCCTGCGCGCCACGCCTCGCCGGCGACCGCTTCCTTGGCACCCGACTTGAAGCTCGCCGCGCGCTCCACCAGCCGCTCGGTGGCGTCCGGACGGCGGTTGAAGATCACGTCCTCGACCAGCTCGCGCAGCGCCGGGTCGAGCTTCTCGTAGACGCCGAGCTGGCCGGCGTTGACGATGCCCATCGTCATTCCGGCGCGGATCGCGTGGTACAGGAACGCGGTGTGCATCGCCTCCCGCACGGGATCGTTGCCGCGGAACGAGAACGAAAGGTTCGAGACGCCGCCGGAGACCTTGGCGTGCGGCAAGTTCTGGCGGATCCAGCGCACCGCCTCGATGTAGTCGACGCCGTAGGTCGCGTGCTCCTCCAGCCCGGTGGCGACCGCGAAGATGTTCGGGTCGAACACGACGTCTTCGGGCGGCATCCCGACCGCTTCAGTCAGCAGCTTGTAGGCGCGCGTGCAGACCTCGGTGCGCCGGGCGAGCGTGTCTGCCTGGCCTCTCTCGTCGAATGCCATTACCACCACCGCGGCGCCGTACTTGCGCGCGAGGCGCGCCTGGCGCAGGAACTCGGCCTCGCCCTCCTTCATCGAGATCGAGTTGACGATCGGCTTGCCCTGCACGCACTTCAGCCCGGCTTCGATCACGCTCCACTTGGAGCTGTCGATCATGACCGGCACGCGCGCGATATCGGGCTCGGCGGCCACGAGGTTGAGGAAGGTCGTCATCGCCTTCTCCGAGTCGAGCATCGCCTCGTCCATGTTGACGTCGATCACCTGGGCGCCGTTCTCCACTTGCTGGCGCGCCACCGCCAGCGCGCCGGCGTAGTCGCCCGCGAGGATGAGACGCGCGAACGCCTTGGACCCCGTCACGTTGGTGCGCTCGCCGACGTTCACGAAGAGCGAGCGGTCGTCGACGGTGAAAGGCTCCATGCCGGCGAGACGCAGCGCGCGTGAGGGCTCGACCGGAGTGCGCGGCGCGACGCCGCGCAGCGCCTCGGCCAGGGCGCGGATATGCTCGGGCGTGCTTCCGCAGCAGCCGCCGGCGATGTTGAGCCACCCGGCGCGCGCCCACTCGCCGATTTGCCGCGACATGGATTCCGGGGTGTCCTCGTACTCGCCGAACGCGTTGGGCAGCCCGGCATTGGGATGGCAGCAGACGCGCGTTTCGGCGATCCGCGCGAGCTCCTCGACGTACGGCCTCAGCTCGCGCGCGCCGAGCGCGCAGTTGAGGCCCACCGCCAGGGGCCGTGCATGGCGCACCGAGTTGTAGAAAGCCTCGGTGGTCTGCCCGGAGAGCGTGCGGCCCGACGCGTCTGTGATCGTGCCGGAGATCAGCACCGGCAGGCGCGCGCGGCGGGTGTCGAAGGCGTTCTCGATTGCCACCAACGCGGCTTTCGCGTTGAGTGTATCGAAGATCGTCTCGACCAGCAGGAGGTCGACCCCGCCGTCGAGCAGGCCGTCGAGCGCCTCGCCGTAGGCCGCGACCAGCTGGTCGAAGCTGACCGCGCGGTATCCCGGGTCGTTGACGTCCGGCGAGAGCGAGGCGGTCTTGTTCGTGGGGCCAAGAACACCGGCGACGAAGCGCGCCTCGCCGCCGTGGCGCGCCTGCCAGTCGCTCACGGCGTCCCGAGCGAGGCGCGCGGCCGCCATATTGAATTCGCGCGCGAGGCCCTCCATGCCGTAGTCGGCGAGCGCGATCGAAGTCGAGTTGAAGGTGTTGGTCTCGAGGATGTCGGCGCCCGCCTCCAGGTACTGCCAGTGGATGTCGCGCACCAGGCGCGGCTGGGTCAGCGACAGTAGATCGTTGTTGCCGCGCAGCTCGCGCTCCCACGTCTGGAAGCGCGCACCGCGATAGTCCTCCTCGGCGAGGCGAGCACCTTGAATCATGGTGCCCATCGCCCCGTCGAGGAGCACGATTCGCCTGGCCAGCAGTTGCTCCAGCAGCATGCGGCTCCAAATAAAAAAGCCCGTTCAGCTTGTTGCAGAAACGGGCTTTGATGGCACGTCTCTTTAGCGGGATTTGTTGCGCGCCCGCAAGCTGAACATCAAATCGGCGCGTGGTGCAGGAGTGGGATTCTGCCCATTGTCGCGGCGCCGCGTCAATCGCCTGACCTATAATCCGCTGCGCCTATGAGGAGCCGCGGCTGCGAATGAAGGGCGACGATTTCAAGTCCATCGTCAACGTATTCCCGTGCCAGGTGCAGTGGGGCGACTGCGACCCCGCCGGCATCATTTTCTACCCGACCTATTTCCGCTGGATCGATGCCGCGAGCTGGGCGCTGTTCGACGCGGTCGGCTACAGCGCCAAGTGGATGCGCGCCCAGCACATGGCGATGCCGCTCGTGTCCGCGGAATGCCAGTTTCTATTTCCGGCGGAAAACGGTGACCGCTGCGAGGTGCGCTCGCGCATCGCGCGGTTCGGCGGCAAGTCGTTCGTGGTGGAGCACGACGTGGTGCGCAGCGACGGCGCCACGCTCGCCAAGGGGAAGGAGACCCGCGTCTGGGGTCGCCACGTGAGCGGCCCGGGCACGCCGATGAAGGGCGAGACCATTCCGGAAGAGCTCAAGCAGCGGTTTCGCGCGCAGTAGCCCAGTCGGCGAGTACGCGCTCGATCATGGCGTCTGCGGCACCGAACTGGCCTTGCGGCTGGAACAACGCTTCGAGCTCATCTTTCTTCAGCTGCTTTTTGACTTCGGCGTCGGAGCGAGCGATGTCGAGCAGATGGCGTTCCTCGCGCAGCGCCTGCTCGCAGAGCCGGTCCGCGACCGGGCGCGAGAGGCGTAACGCGAGGGCTTCGGAGAACACGAGCCCCTTGGTGCGCTCCAGGTTCGCGGCCATCGCCTTGGCGTTGACGTCGAGGCCTTTCAGCACCTCGGACATCGCCGCGAGCGCGCTTGCCCCGGCGCAGGCCAGCTCGCGCAGGGTGAACCATTGCGATTGCCATTGCCCGAGGCCGCGCTCGTGCTCGGGCGCAAGCTCCCCGAGCAGCGTGGCCGCGAGGCCCGGGGCACGGGCCGCCGCTTCGAGCGCGAGCAGGCACCCGGCCGGGTTGCGCTTGTGCGGCATGCTCGACGAGCCGCCGCGGCCGGCGAGCGCCGGCTCGGCCACCTCGCCAAGCTCCGGCTGGGCGAGCAGCGTGACGTCGCGGGCGATTTTCGCAGCGAGTCCGGTCAGGATCGCGGTCTCGGCTCCGAGGCGAGCGAAGGCGTCGCGGGCGCTGTGCCAGGTCACCGCGGCTCCGAGCCCGAGCTCCTTGGCCAATCCCTCCGCAACCTCGCCCGCCTTGTCTCGAAACGCCGACAGCGTGCCCGCGGCGCCGCCGAACTGGAGCACGCAGGCTTCGCGCGCGGCGCCGCGAAAGCGCGGATAGGAGCGCGCCAGGGGCGCGAGCCACATCGCCGCCTTCCAGCCGAACGGCACGGGCGATGCGGGCTGCAGCAGAGTACGGCCGACCGTAGGCGTTGCCCGATGCCGCTTCGCGAGCGCCGCAGCGGCATCGCCCAGGGCTACGGCCAACGCGGAAATCCGCTCGCTCGCCTCCCGCATGCAAAGCGCCACGGCGGTGTCGATGACGTCCTGGCTGGTCGCCCCGAAGTGCACGTAACGCGCTGCTTCGGCCGACTCGGCGGCGACCTGCCTGGCCAGCGCTTTGACGAAGGGAATCGTGAGCGTCCCGGCGACCCGAGCTTCCTTCGCCAGCGCTTCGACATCGAAGACGCTTCGTTTACAAACCGCGGCAATCGTCTTCGCATGCGCTGCCGGGAAGAAGCCGGCGCCGGCGCTCGCCGCGGCGAGCGCGCGTTCGAAGCGGGCCATCGCCGCCAGGTAGCGCTCGTCGGAGAGCGCTTGCGCGCATTGCTCGTCCGAAAAGATGAGCTCGAGACTCAGAAGTCGAAGAACACGGTTTCGTCCTTGCCCTGGGCTTACTCCGCGTCGGGTTGCTGCGAAGGCTGGGCGCGGTCGAATGCCTCGAGCTTCATGCAGGCGTCGAATATGCGCATCAGCGTCGGGTAAGGGCCGAGGTCGGCCGAATAGCGCTTTGCGTTGAATACCTGCGGCACGATGCAGCAATCGGCCATCGTCGGCGCCTCGCCATGGCAGAACCTGCCCGCGCCGCCGCGGCCGAGGTCCGCCTCGAGCTTCGTGAAGCCGTCCGCGATCCAGTGTCGGTACCAGCCGTTGATCTGGTCTTCGTTCTGGCCGAGCGCGCGCTTCAGATGTTGCAGCGTGCGCAGGTTGTTGAGCGGGTGGATCTCGCACGCGACCAGGAGCGAAAGGCTGCGCACGCGCGCGCGGCCGGCGGCGTCGGCGGGAAGCAGACGCGGCTCGGGTCGCGTCTCTTCGAGGTATTCGATGATGGCAAGCGATTGCGACAGCGCGCGCTCGCCGTCGACCAGGGTCGGCAGAAGCGCCTGCGGATCGATCGCGGCGTAGTCCGGCTTGCGGTGCTCGCCCTTGGGAAGATGGACGAACGCCGGTTCGTAGGCCAGGCCTTTCAGGTTCAGCGCGATTCGTACCCGAAAGGCGGCCGAACTCCGAAAGTACGTATACAGCTTCACAGCGCAGGCGCGATCTTCACCTTCAGCTCGCCGACCGCATCGATTCCGGCGAGCAAATCGTCGCCGGGCTTCACCGGTCCGACCCCGGCGGGCGTTCCCGTGAAGATCACGTCGCCCGCCTCGAGCGTGTAGTGCTCGGAAAGATAGGCGATCTGCTCGGGAACCGACCAGATCATGTCCGAAAGGTCGGCCTTCTGCCGCTGCTTGCCGTTCACGTTGAGCCAAATCGCGCCTTTGGACGGATGACCGATCTTCGACGCCGGCACCAGCTCGCTGCAGGGCGCCGACTCGTCGAAGTTCTTGCCGAAGTCCCAAGGGCGTCCGTGGTCCTTGCCCCACTGCTGCAAATCGCGGCGCGTCATGTCCAGCCCCACCGAGTAGCCGTAGACGCAATCGTTGGCGCGCTTGGCGTCAATGCGGCGCCCGCCCCTCGCCAGCGCCACGACGAGCTCGGTCTCGTAGTGGTAGTTGGAGGTCTTCGCCGGGTAGTGGACCGTGCCGCCCCTCGGGATCAGCGCGAACTCGCTCTTCAGAAAGAAGAACGGCTGCTCGCGGCCGTCGCCCCCCATCTCCTTCTGGTGCTCGGCGTAGTTGCGTCCGACGCAGAAGATGCGCCGCACGGGAAAGCTGTCGGCAGAGCCGGCAACCGGCAGCGCCGGCGGGGTCCAAAGGGGAATGACGTGAGCCATGGAGTGCCTCGAAGAAAGGAACCCCGGATTTTAGTCCTTGGCCGAAAGCTCGCGCGTCAGGATTTCGCGCAGCTTGAAGCGCTGTACTTTGCCGGTCGCGGTGCGTGGCAGCTCGTCGACCGCGCGCACCCACTTCGGTCGCTTGTGGCGGGGCAGCAGGCGCTCGCACGCTTCCTGCGCGGCGCGCTGCGCCGCGGCCGGATCGGCGCTCGCGGTCACGAAAAGCGCGAGGCGCTCCAGTCCGTCGGCGTCGGGCACCGGCACGCACACCGCCTCCGCGACCGCGGCTTGCTGCGCCGCGACCGCCTCCAGCTCGCCGGGCTGCACCCATTGGCCGGCGATCTTGAGGAGCTCGTCGGATCGCCCCTGATGAATGTAGTAGCCGCCGGCATCGCGCACGAATAGATCGCGGCTGCAGAACCAGCCGTCGCGGAACTGCGCTTCGGTGTCGCGCGGCAGATTGGTGTAGCCCGTCGCCTGCGCCGGATGCCGGATCCAGAGCACGCCCGGTTCACCCGCGGCCGGCGGATGGCCGCTCGAGTCGCGCAGCTCGACCTGCACGCCCTCGAGAGGTACGCCGGTGCGCATTCCATCCGAGGTGCCGGGCGGCGTCATCATGCAGGCGCAGAACGTCTCCGACATGCCGTAAAGATTGAGCAGCTCGCTGCCGAGCGCCTGGCGCCAGCGCTCGACCAGCTGCCTCGAAAGCCGTTCGCCGGCGGCGACGAACCGGCGCACCGAGGCGAACGGCGCCAGGCGCTCTGGCGGCTCGGCGAGGAGACGCCGGTACACCGTCGGCACGCTGAAGAGCACCGCCGGCCGGTGGCGCGCGACCAGCTCGATCACGGCGTCGGCGTCGGGCCAGCCGGGATAGACCACCGCGGTTGCGCCGTGCGCAAGCGCTGCAAGCAGCCCGTGCTCGATGCCGTAGGCGAAGAAAAACTTCGAGGTGCTGAACACCCGATCGCCCGCGCCCACGCCGATGCAGCGGTACGCGAGGCCGAGCGATGCGAAGCCGCGGTGCGCGTGCACGATGCCTTTGGGCCGGCCGGTGGTGCCGGATGAGTAAAGCATGAAGGCGGGCGACTCGGGCGCCGCCTCGAACGCTGTGCCCGCACCGGCGCGCCTTGCTTGTTGCGTAAAGGTCGAAGCAGGAATCTGCTCCACCGCAGTAGACAGGCGGTGCGCGAACTCTCCAGCGACGATGGCAAGCCGCGGTGTGCTGTCGGCGGCCGCGTGTTCCAGCTCGGCATCGGAGAGCTTCTCATTTAGGGCCACTGCGACCGCGCCGGCGCGGATCGCCCCAAGCCAAGCGACGGCAAAATCGGGCGTATCCCGCATGAGGAAGAGCACCCGCTCGCCGGGCCGCACGCCGAGCGCCGCGAATGCTCCAGCGGCGTGCGCGACGCGGGCCGCGAGCTCGGTAAATGTGAGGCTCTCCTCGCCGCAGATGAGCGCGGCGCGGTCGCCGTGCCGCGCCAGCGCCTCCTTCCCGAGCAGCATCTCCGCCGCGTTCATCCGGCGGTCGGCTCGATCAGCCGAACAGTGGCGTCGCCGCGGACTTCGCTGCGGCAGACGAGGATGATGCCCCGGGCGCGCTCGTCCGCGGCCAGCGCATGTTCCGAGCGCTCGAGCTCCACCACCTCGCCGCTCACGAGCTCGCACTTGCAGGTGCCGCAGTTGCCGGTCTGGCAGGAAAACGGAAACGGCACGCCGGCGCGCAGCAGCGACGCGAGGATCGTATCGCCGGCTTCGACCGGAATGAGGCGCCCGTCGCCCTCGAGGGTTATTTGCATGGGCCTGCCCTGGCGGCTACGATGGTAGCAATTGTTCGGACCCCAAACAAAGGCCATGGCGAGCGACGGTTTGAAGGCGGGCATCCTGCCGGGCTTGCTCGGCTACCGGCTGCG
>DASYPG010000083.1:0-1882 GCA_036006885.1 Burkholderiales bacterium
TGGCGCCGGGTGGCGGCGCGCGCCGGCACCGGCGCGCGGGTCGAGGACTGGAAGCAGGGCGGCATCGGCCTGCGCCGGCGCGTCCTGATCACGGCCGTGGCGCTTCTATCCGCGGTGGTCGCGCTGACCGGCTACCTCATCAGCCGCGGCCAGCAGAGCCTGATCGAGTTCCAGGCCGTGCAGCTCGCCGAGGTCGTGACGCGGCAGTCCGCGAGCGCGCGGTCGGTCTACGCGGAGCACGTGGTCGGCAAGCTGATGCACGACGGCGTGGGTGTCGCGTCCGAGGACTACCAGCAAGAGCGCGGCAACGTGCCGCTCCCGGTGCAGTTTCTCAAGCTCGTCGGACAGCGCGCCGGCGTCGAGAGCGGCAGCCTTTACAGCTACCGACCCGTGAGCAAGTGGAACCTCGCCGCCGACCAGGGCCTGACGGACGATTTTCAGCGCTGGGCCTGGGCGCAGCTCGAGGCGCAGGACCGGTCGGCCCCGACGGTCCCTATCGCGTGGGACCCCGTATGGCGCATCGAGGCCGTCGACGGCGTGAGCACGCTTCGCTACATGCGCGCCGACCCGGCCGTGAGCCCGGGGTGCGTGAAATGTCACAACGCGCTCGAATCGCGCCCGCAGACGGTCGCCAACCGCGTGCGTGCGGGCGTGCCCGCCGGCAAGGTCTTCGAAGTGAACCGTCTCATGGGCGCCATCGAGGTGCAGTTGCCGCTTGACCGAGTGGCGGCGATGGCGCGCGACCACAGCCAGGTGGCGCTCCTCAGCGTGCTGCTGCTCGCGCTCGGCGGGATGCTGTGCATTGGCTATTTCGTCTATGCGGATGTGTCGCGGGCGCGGGCGCTCAACCACGAGCTCGCCTGGCAGGCGAGCCACGACGTCCTCACCGGGCTCATCAACCGCCGCCATTTCGAGCGCAAGCTCGCCCAGGCGCTCGAGGACGCGCAGCTCGAGTCGAGCCGCCATGCGCTCATGTTCCTCGACCTCGACCAGTTCAAGGTGGTGAACGACACCAGCGGTCACACCGCGGGCGACGAGTTGCTGCGGCAGCTCGGCGCGCTGCTCAAGTCCCAACTGCGTGCCAACGACACGCTGGCGCGCCTCGGCGGCGACGAGTTCGGGGTCCTGGTGGCGCACTGCGACCTGCCCAAGGCGCGCGAGATCGCGGAAAAGCTGCGCCAGGTGGTCGCCGGCTTCCGCTTCGGCTGGAGCAATCGCCTGTTCGAGACCGGGGTCAGCATCGGCCTCGTGCCGATCGATGCCCAGAGCAACAGCGTGGCGCAGCTCATGAGCGCGGCGGACGTCGCCTGCTACGCAGCGAAGGAGGGCGGGCGCAACCGTATCCACGTCCTCAAATCGAGCGACGGCGAGCTCGGACGGCGCACCAGCGACCTCGAGTGGGGGACGCGGATCGGCGACGCCCTGCGCGAGGAGCGGATGTTCGTCGAGGTGCAGAAGGCAGTCGCGCTGCGGCCGGATCTCGTGGTGACCGAGTACCGCGAGGCGCTCCTGCGCATGCACGATCGCGACAGCACCCCCGTGCCGACGAGCGCCCTGATCCAGGCGGCCGAGCGCTACAACCTGATGCCCGGGCGCATCGACCGCTTCGTGGTACGCACGGTGTGCAGCCTGATTGCCGAAGGCGCGCTGCCGACCGACGCGCGCCGCATCGTCGCCGTCAACCTCTCCGGCACCTCGCTAGGCGACGAGGATTTCCTGCGCTTCGTGCGCAACGAGATCACCGCCTTGCGCATCGCGCCGCAGGTGCTGTGCTTCGAGGTGACCGAGACGGCGGCGATCAACAACCTCGCGCACGCGATCCGCTTCATGAACACCCTGCGCGGGCTCGGCTGCCGCTTCGCGCTGGACGATTTCGGCACGG
>DASYPG010000084.1:0-1749 GCA_036006885.1 Burkholderiales bacterium
CCATGAGGAAGTCGCCGTCGCCGACGATGCCGACCACCATGCGGCCGGTTCCCTTGAGCGCGAGCGCCGCGCCGACGGTGAGCCCCGGCCCCGCGCCCACGCCGCCGCCGCCGTCGGCGCCGAGGTAATCGAGCGGGTGCCTGAAGTGGCGGTAGGCGCCGTTCCATCCCAGCGGCAGCTTGGAGAGGCATACCTCCATGCCCTGGGTGAGCTCATTGAAGGCGCGCGCCAGCGCGCGAATCGTTACAGCCTTGTCTTCTTCAAACTTGGTTTCAACCCTGGGCAAGACCGCGGCCGGTCTCGCACGCACGGCGTCAGCGAGGAGCGGCACCGCCACGTCAGGCTCGCACATCAAGTAAACGTCCGACGGCGGGAGCCCCTGGTAGTCGGAGCTCCAGCCGCGATGAACGTGGGCATCGACCGACACCCGGATCACTTTGGCGCAGATCGGCGCGTCGCCCCAAGCCGCTTTCAGCGTGCCGGCGGTGTCGACCCAGTCGAGCGACAGCACCACATCCGCTTCCTTCAATAATGCTCCATCGGGAAAGGTCGCGGGGGGCGCCGCATGCAGCGGGTGGTCGGTCGGGAAGGCGGCGGGCGTCTTGATGTCGGTGAACACCTTCGCCTGCAGCTTCTCGGCGAGCGCGACGCGGGCTTTCCAGGCATCGAGGTCGCGGCTCACGCGCCCGATCAGCAGCGCCGGATTTTTCGCGTTCGAGAGCAGCTGCGCCGCTTCTTTCACCAATTCTTTACTGGGGAATACAGGCGGGGGCGGTTTGAACCGGGAAACATCAGGAAGCGGCGGCAGCGGGCCGATCTTGGCTTCCTGCAGCGCGGCGTCGAGGTTGATGTACGTCGGGCCGCGCGGCGCGGTGTTCGCCATCTGCGCGGCGCGCATCAGCGCTTCGTAGGCCGCGGGCACCGAGGCGGGCTGGTTGTCCCATTTGGTGTAGTCGCGCACCAGCGCGCCCTGGTCCGAGGAGGTATGGATCCAGTCGATCCACGGCCGGCGGCGCGCCGCGTCCCACGGCCCGGTCGCGCCCAGGATGAGCATCGGCACGCGGTCGCACCACGCGTTGAAGATCGCCATCGAGCCGTGCATCAGGCCCACGTTCGAGTGCAGCACCGCGCCCATCATGCGCCCCGACGCCTTGGCGTAGCCGTGCGCGATCGCGACGGCCGATTCCTCGTGCAGGCAGAGCAGCATCTGCGGGCGCTCGTTGCCGAGGTAATTGACGATGCTGTCGTGCAGGCCGCGGTAGCTCGCCCCCGGATTGAGCGCGAGGTACGGGATGTCGAGCGCGCGCAGCATGGCGGCGATCGCGTCGCTGCCCCAGAGCTCTTTCTGCTCGGGCACGGGTACGGGAAGGTCGCGCAGGAATTCGCTTGCCACGCTCAATCTCCTTTGATGCCGGCGTCCTTGATGATCTTGCCCCACTTCGCGTTGTCTTCGCGGATGAAGCGCGCGAACTCGGCGGGCGAATTGGTCACCAGCTCGATGCCCTGCGCGGCGAGGCGCGCCTTGAGCTCCGGCGCGCCGAGGATCTTCACCACCTCGGCGTTGATGCGAGCCACGATGTCCGGCGACACCTTTGCGGGCACGAACAGGCCCAGCCACGGATCGAGGGCGTAGCCCGGGACGCCGGCTTCGGCTATGGTCGGGGTATCGGGAAGGCTGGCGAAGCGCTGCGGCGCGGTGCTGCCCAGGAGCTTCAGCTTGCCGTCCTTAATGTGCGGAAGCAGCGTGTT
>DASYPG010000085.1:0-10591 GCA_036006885.1 Burkholderiales bacterium
CCTTGCTTCAGTGCCTGCTCGATCGCGGGCACCGAGGCGCGGATGCGGGTGTCGTCCGTGATGCGGCCGTCCTCGATCGGGACGTTGAGATCCGCGCGGATGAAGACCCGCTTGCCGCGCAGGTCCACGTCGGACATGCGCCGGAACTTCATTCAGCGCACGTTCGCGAAGGCGACCGCCACGTCGAGCATGCGGTTGGAGAAGCCCCACTCGTTGTCGTACCACGAGGACACCTTCACCAGCGTGCCGTCGGACACGCGTGTCAGGCTCGAGTCGAAGATGGAGCTCGCCGGGTTGTGGTTGAAGTCCGAGGACACGAGCGGCTCCGAGTTGTACTCGAGGATGCCCTTGAGGTCGGAGTTGCAGGCCTGCTTGACGGCGTTGTTCACCTCGTCGACGGTGGTCGGCTTCTTCGCTACGAAGGTGAGGTCGACGATCGACACGTTGATGGTCGGCACGCGGATCGAGTAGCCGTCGAGCTTGCCGTTGAGGTGCGGCAGCACGAGGCCCACCGCTGCGGCGGCGCCGGTCTTGGTGGGGATCATGTTCTCGACCGCCGAGCGGGCGCGGCGCAGGTCCTTGTGGAACACGTCGGTCAGGACCTGGTCGTTGGTGAACGAATGGATGGTGTTCATGAGGCCGCAGGCGACGCCGATGCGGTCGTCGATCGCCTTCACCAGCGGCGCGAGGCAGTTGGTGGTGCACGAGGCGTTTGAAATGACGGTATCAGTTCCTTTGAGAGAAGCATGATTGACACCGTACACGACCGTGCGGTCGACGTCCTTCTCGCCGGGGGCGGAGATGACCACCTTCTTCGCCCCGGCCTGCAGGTGCGCGCCCGCCTTCGCCTTGCTGGTGAAAAGGCCAGTGCACTCCATCACGAGGTCTACGCCGAGCGCCTTCCACGGCAGCTTGGCCGGATCGCGCTCCGCGACGACCTTGATGCGGTCGTCGTTGACGACGATGCTGTCGCCGTCGACGCGCACCGCCGAGGGGAAGCGCCCGTGCGCGGTGTCGTACTGCAGCAGGTGGGCGTTGGTCTTCGCATCGCCCAGGTCGTTGATCGCAACGAACTGCAGGCCGTGCTTCTTGCCGCTCTCGTAGTGGGCGCGCAGCACCATGCGCCCGATGCGTCCAAAACCGTTGATAGCTACCTTGATCATCCGAATATGCTCCTTACGGCTTCGGCCACGCGCTCGGGCGTGAAGCCGAAGTGCTTGAAAAGCTCGCCCGCCGGTGCGGACTCGCCGAAGCGGTCGATGCCGACTACCCTGCCCTCCAGGCCGACATACTTGCGCCAATAATCGGTGACCCCCGCTTCCACCGCTACCTTTGGGAGTTCGCGAGGCAGGACCGAGTTCCTGTAATCGGCGTCCTGGCGGTCGAAAAGGCTGGTCGAGGGCATCGACACCACGCGGACCGGCAGACCGCCGTCGCCGAGCAACTTTTGCGCCCCCAGTGCGAGCGGCACTTCCGAGCCGGTGGCGATGATGATCGCCCGAGCCTCCGGCGCGTCCGACAGGACGTAGCCGCCGCGCTCGATCCCGGCGAGCGTGGTCCGCTTGGTGAAAGCGAGGTTCTGCCGGGACAGGAGGAGCGCCGTCGGACCATCCTTGCGGCGTAGCGCCGCCGTCCAGGCGACCGCGGTCTCGACCGTATCCGCGGGCCGCCAGACGTCCATGTTCGGGATCAGCCGCAGGGTCGCGGCATGCTCGATGGGTTGGTGCGTCGGACCGTCTTCCCCCAGCCCGATCGAATCGTGGGTGAACACGTAGACGACACGGATTTTCATGAGCGCCGCCATGCGCAGCGCGTTGCGGGCGTAGTCGGAGAACACGAGGAACGTGCCCCCGTAGGGGACGAAGCCGCCGTGCAGCGTGATTCCGTTCATCATCGCGCACATGCCGAACTCGCGGACGCCGTAAAAGATGTGATTTCCCGCCTCAGCGACACCCGGTGCGACCGGCTTGGAAGCCTTGACCATGGTCAGGTTGGACCCTGTGAGGTCGGCCGAGCCGCCGAGGAGCTCCGGAAGCATCGGTATCAGCACTTCCAGCACATTTTGCGAGGCCTTGCGCGTCGCCAGGGTTTCCCCCTTGGAATTCAAATCCTCGATCAGGGCAGCTACGCGGCTGTCGAAGTCCGCCGGCAGGCTCGCCGCGATACGGCGCTGGAATTCCGCCGCGTCAGCCGGAAACTCTTTGGCGTACTTCTTGAGAAGCGAAGCCCACTTCTTTTCGGCCTTCTTGCCGGCATCGCGCGCGTCCCAGCCGGCGCGGACCGCCTCCGGGATCTCGAACGGCGGATGCGGCCAGCCGATGGCGGCGCGGGTGGCGGCGACCTCGTCGGCGCCCAGGGCGGCGCCGTGCGCCGCGCCGGTGTTCGCCTTGTTCGGCGCCCCCTTCGCGATGACCGTTTTACAGCAGATCAGGCTCGGCCGGCTCTTCTCGCGCTTTGCCTTGCGGATGGCCCGGTCGACGGCTTCGACGTCGTGCCCGTCGACGTTCGGGATCACCTGCCAGCCGTAGGCGGCGAAGCGCTTGGGCACGTCGTCGGTGTACCAGTGGGCGATCTGCCCCTTGTCCGAGTCGATCGAGATGCCGTTGTCGTCGTAGAAGGCGATCAGCTTGCCGAGGCCGAGGGTGCCGGCGAAGGAGGCGGCCTCGTGCGAGATGCCCTCCATCATGCAGCCGTCGCCCATGAACACGTAGGTATGGTGGTCGACCAGCTCAACGCCGGGACGGTTGAACCGGTCGGCGAGGAGCGCTTCCGCGAGCGCCATGCCCACCGCGTTGGCGAAGCCCTGTCCCAAGGGACCGGTGGTCGTCTCCACCCCGGGCGCGTAGCCGTACTCCGGGTGCCCCGGGGTCTTGGAGCCGAGCTGGCGGAAGCGCTTGAGCTCCTCGATCGGCAAACCGTAGCCAGTGAGGTGCAGCAGGCTGTAGAGGAGCATCGAGCCATGGCCGTTGGAGATCACGAAGCGGTCGCGGTTCGGCCAGGCCGGATTGGCCGGGTTGTGGCGCAGGTGGCGCCGCCACAGGGCCACGGCGATCTCGGCCATGCCCATCGGCATGCCCGGGTGCCCCGACTTGGCCGCCTCCACGGCGTCCATTGCCAACGCGCGGATGGCATTGGCAAGCTCCATGTCCGAAGCTTTCTGCGTTACAGGGGAATCCATCGGAGGGCGCAAATTATACTCAGCGCATCGCTCACCTCCCCATGAACGAACTCCCCTTCGCCCGGCCGCCGAATTTCGAGCATTGCGTCGCGTGCGCCACGCCCGGCGAAGCCCTTTGGTACGTCTTTCGCGCCGATCAGCTCCTCGTCGAGATGGGCCCGCTCGAAGTGCCCTCCGACGACCTGCGGGTGCGCGCCCGCCCGGCGTGGGCGCGCCTGCCGTTGCAAAAAAGCCACGCCTGGCTTGGCGGTGCCCCACTTCGCACGCTCTATCTCGGCGCGCTGAACGGCACGCAATGCTGGGCCGCCGAGCTGCCAAAGGACGCCGAGCCGCCCGCAGGCATGTCGTGGGAAGGGCTGCGAACGCTCTTCAGCGTGCTCGACGACGCCCACTTCGCTCTCGCCGGACGGGCGTTGCAGCTCGTCGACTGGGACCGAACGCACCAGTTCTGCGGCCGCTGCGGCGCGCGCACCGAGCCGCACCCCGAAGAGCGCGTGCGGGTTTGCCCGGCCTGCAAGCTCTCGGCCTACCCCAGAGTGGCGCCGGCGGTCATGGCGCTCGTCAGGAGGGGAACCGAGATCCTGCTCGCCCGCAGCCCGCACTTCCCGCCTGGGATGTACAGCGCGCTCGCCGGTTTCGTCGAGCCCGGCGAGTCGCTCGAGCAATGCCTCGCGCGCGAAGTCGGCGAGGAGGTGGGAATCCAGGTTGCGCGGCCGCGGTACGTCGCGAGCCAGTCCTGGCCATTCCCGCATTCGATGATGATCGCGTTCGTCTGCGAATGGGTGAGCGGCGAGATCCGTCGCCAGGAGTCCGAAATCGAGGAAGCAAAGTGGTTCGAAGTCTTGCAATTACCGAGACTTCCAAGCAAAATCTCGATCGCTCGAAGATTGATCGATGGCGAAGTGGCTCGCATCCTCGAGCGGGGCAAAGGCACAACCGACGTTTAGGAGGTTTTGAACGAGTTGAGCGCGATCGAGAGCGCTGTGCGCCGCAAGGCGCGGATGGAAGGCGAGGCTCCCTACGCGGGCTTCGCCTTCGCATTTTGGAGGGCTGAAAAATGAACGGTCTGCATCTCATCGGTGACCTCACCGGCTGCCGCTGCGATCCGCAGCTCCTTCTGGACGGCGAGCGCTTCCGCGCCAAATGCCTCGAGATGGTGGCCGCGTCCGGCCTCACCACCATGGACGCAACCTTCCACCAGTTCGAGGGCTCCGGCTTCACCGGCACGGTGGTGCTGGCCGAATCCCACCTCGCGATCCATACCTGGCCCGAGCGCCAGGGCCTCACGCTCGACGTCTACGTGTGCAACTTCAGCGGCGACAACTCGCTCAAGGCGCGGCGCCTGTTCGACCGGCTGGTGGACTACTTCCAGCCGAGCGAGATCGCGAAGCACGAGGTCGACCGCGGCGGGCATCTCCTCATGGAGCCGCTGAACGACTCGACCGGCTTCTACATCAAGGCCAGCCGCCAGCTCGGCGAGTGGCAGACACGCTTCCAGCGGATGCAGATCTACGACACCCCGCACTACGGCAAGCTGTTCCGCCTCGACGGGTTCAACATGACCTCCGAGAAGGAGGAGTTCGTCTACCACGAGAACCTGGTGCACCCGGCACTCACGGCGCACGCAGCGCCGAAGAAGGCCCTCATCATCGGCGGCGGCGACGGCGGCTCCTCCGAGGAGGCGCTCAAGCACCCCTCGGTGGAGAGCCTCACCATGGTGGAAATCGACCCCGACGTGGTGGCGGTGGCGAAGGAGCACTTCCAGGCCGTCCACAACGGCGTGTTCGATAATCCGAAGCTGCGGATCCTGATCGACGACGGCATGAAGTTCGTGCGCGAGACCCAGGAGCGCTTCGATTTCATCGCGCTCGATCTCAACGACCCGGTCGGGCCGGCGGCAGCGCTCTACTCGCTGGAGTTCTTCCAGCAGCTGCGTACCGCGCTCGCGCCTGGCGGCGCGCTCACGCTGCACCTTGGCTCGCCGGTAGCTCAGCCGCAGCGCGTGGCCGACCTCGCCCAGCGCCTGAACAGCGTGTTCCGCATCGTGCGCGTCTACACGATGTACATCCCGCTGTACGGCTCGCTCTGGTCCATGGCGGTGTGCTCCGACAAGCTCGATGCCAAGGCTTTCACCGCCGACGAGATCGACCGGCGCATCGAGCAGCGCAAGCTGCAGGAGCTGCGCTTCTACAACGGCGAAACGCACGAGGGCGTGTTCGCGCTGCCGAACTACGTCCGGGAACTGGTGATCCCGACACGCCTGAAACAGCCGACCCGAGGCCGCCGGCTGGGGGTCGTCAGGGCTGCCGCCAAGTAACCCCCGGGCTCAGTGCCCGGCGTAGAACCGGCTCGGCAGATACAGGATGATCTGCGGGAAGACGATGCAGAGCCCGTTGGTGAGCGCCTGCAGGCAGATGAACGGCACCGCCGACTTGAAGATGGTCGCCATGCTGATCTGCGGCGGCGCCACGCTCTTCAGGTAGAAGAGCGAATACCCGAACGGCGGGCTCAGGAACGCCATCTGCATGTTGACGATGAAGATCACGCCGTACCAGAGCGAGATGTCGTCCGGCTTGACCCCCTGGAAGCCGAATACGCCGCCGAACTGCAGCGCCGTGAGGATGGGGACGAAGATCGGCACCGTCAGCAGCAGAATGCCGACCCAGTCGAGGAACATGCCCAGGACGAACAGCACCGCCATCATGAGGGCGAGGATGCCGTAGGGCGGCAGGCCCGTGCCGATGATCGAGTCGGCGACGAAGGTCTGACCGCCCTTGACGATGAAGAAGCCGACGAACATGGTCGCGCCGAAGAAGATCCACATCACCATCGAGGTGGCCTTCAGCGTCGCCATCGAGGCTTCGCTGATGTTGACCCAGTTCAGGCGCCGGTTGAGCGCGCACACGATCAGGGCGCCGAAGGTGCCGATGCCGGCGGCTTCCACCGGCGTCGCGATGCCGAAGAAGATCACGCCCAGCACCAGCAGGATCAGGAAGATCGGGGCGATCGTGTTGCGCAGCAGGCGCAGCTTTTCCTTGAAGGAGACCCGCTCCTCGGGCGGCAGGGCGGGCCCGAGCGTGGGATTGAGGTAGCAGCGGATCGTGATGTAGATGATGTAGGTCCCCGACAGCAGCAGGCCGGGAAATACCGAGCCGATCAGCAACTCGCCGAGCGACTGCTGCGCGACCACGGCGTAGACGATGGCCATGACCGAGGGCGGGATCAGGATGCCGAGCGTGCCGCCCGCGAGCAGCGAGCCGCAGGCGAGCTTCTCGTCGTAGCCTCTGCGCAGCATCGCCGGCAGCGCGATCATGCCCATCGTCACCTCGGTCGCGCCGACCACGCCCACCATCGCGGCGAGCACCGTGCAGGCGAGCACCGTCGCCGAGGCGAGCCCGCCGCGCAGCGCGCCCAGCCACTTGTAGATGACGTCGAACAGCTCCTCGATGATTCCCGCCTTCTCGAGCATCGCCGCCATGAAGATGAACAGCGGCACCGCCGAGAGCTGGTAGTCGGTCATGAAGGGGAAGATGCGCGCCGGCATCATGTTGAGGATCGCCGGCGTGCCGAACACGAACAGGCAGATCGTCGCCAGGCTGCCGGTGCAGAACGCCATCGGCAGGCCCAGCATCAGCAGGAGGGCGAGGCCGCCGAAAAGAATCAGGCTCAGCCAGCCGATCGAAAGCTCGACACCCATCTTCTTATGCCCCCCTGCGGGCGACCAGCATGATGTCCTTCAGCAGCTTCGAGATCCCCTGCAGCACGATGAGCGCCGCGCCCAGCGGGATCGCGAGCTTCACCGGCCAATATTGGACGGTCCACTCGGTGAACGAGGTCTCGCCGTTCTGCACCGCGTCCCAGGCGAACTTCCAGCCCGTGTAGAGCATGGTGACGGTAAAAATGAAGAAGAACACCGAGGAGACGATGTCGGCGATCGCCTTGCCGCGCACGGAGAGGTGCGTGTACAGGACATCGACGCGCACGTGCTGGTCCTCCTTGTAGGCGTAGGCGCCCGAGATCATGTACTGCATGCCGAACATGAGGAACATGCTCTCGTGCACCCAGTTGGTCGGCGAATTGAAGACGAACCGGGCCACGACCTCGTAGTAATAGACGAACACCGCGATCACGCCCCAGTAGGCGACGTACTGGCCCGCCTTGACGTTCACCCATTCGATGACGTCGGTGAAGCGGGTGTGCAGGTGCATGGTCGGGTCCTGCGCCGTGCCGATCGCGGGGATGTCAGGCGGCGGCGGCATATGCGGCGTGGTGGCCGCGACCGCCGCGACCCCGGCCTGGCCGGTGGCATGGAGCCTCCGAACGATGCGCGGGATGAGGATCGCGTCGGCCAGGAGCAGCAGGGCGATCAGGATGCCGAGGGCGCGCGCGCGGCCGTACCAGGTATCGGAGACCGCCTGGGCGGCGTCGAATTCCTTCTGCGCGGCAGCGTAGCCGGACTGCGCCTGCTCGTAGCGCTTGCGCTGCTCCGGGGGCGCGCTCTCCGGCCGGTCGGGCTTCGCCCGGTCGAGCTCGGTCTTCGACTGCTCGAGCACGGAATACGTCTTCGACACGTCCTCGTGCACCTCGCGCACCTGCCTGTTGCAATAGATGATGCCGAGGAACAGGGGGATGAACACGAGGCCCCACCAGCTCTTCAGGTAGAAGCGGTGCACGCCCGCGAACCCGGCGGTGATCCAGAAGAGGTAGGCGTTGAAGAGGATCGGCTCGCGCGGGGTGCCGCGCTTCTGCTGGTGCCTGACCAGGAACATCGCGGCGAGCGGGAAGAAAAACAGGCCGCCCCAGTACATCCAGTGCGGCAGAATGAAGTTGACCGTCGGCATCGCGCCGCCCCTCCTTGCCCTGCATGAAAACCGGGGGAAGCGCCTGCGGCGCCTCCCCCGAGTGAACTGCCTTCTTCCTGGCCGTTTACGCGCGCAGCGTCTGGCCCTTGATCATGTCGGGCGTGACGTACCCGCAGGTCGGCGACTGCATGATCTCGAGCTGCGCCTTGAAGAGGCGCGCCGAGTCGGCGTCCTTGTTGGCCCACTTGTACCAGATGGGCACGGCGACGCGCTGGAACTTCTCGAGGTCCTCGAACGGCAGCCGGTTGATCTGCGTTCCGGCCTTCTCGAACTTGCCCCAGGCCTCCATGTCGGCCTTCTGGATGGCGCCGAAGTGCAGCGCAGAATAGGCCTCGACCTCGTTCTCGACCCACAGCTTCATCTTCGGCGAGAGCTTGTTCCAGACGTTCATGCCGACGACGAAGTCCATCAGGTCGACCGGCTGGTAGATCGATTCCAGCCCGACCGGCCCCATCCAGATGTACTTGGTGACCTGCTGGAAGCCGAGGTCCCAGTTCACCGCCGGGCCGGTGTAGTCGGCGGCGTCCACGGTGCCTTTTTCCAGCGCGGAGAACACTTCGCCGCCTGGGAGCAGCGTGGTGCGCGCGCCGATGGCCGCGAAGCCTTCGGCGATCATGCCGCCGGGCACGCGCAGCTTGAGGCCCTTGAAGTCCTCCGCGGTGCGGATCGGCTTCTTGGAGTGCACGATGTTCGGGCCGTGGTGGATGCGGCCGACCCAGAACATGCCCTGCTTGGCGTAGATCTCGCGCGCCATCTTCACGCCGTCCTTGCCGTAGAAGAAGATGTCCCACTCGTGCGGGTAGCGCAGCCCCATCAGGTAGGACGAGAGGAACGCGGTGGCGGGGATCTTGCCGACCCAGTAGACGCAGAACGAGTTCATCGCCTCGAGCACGCCGTTCTTCACCCCGTCGAGCAGCTCGAAGTCGCCGACGATCTCCTTCGCCGCGAACGGCTTGAACTCGAGCTCGCCGCCGGTCTTTTCCTTGATGGTGTTGCACCAGGCCTTGAACGTGTTGAGGCCCACGCCCGCGGGCCACGAGGTCTGCACCTTCCACGTGGTGGTGGTCGCGGCGGCAGCGTTGCGGATGAAAGGCGCGCTGACCACCCCGGTCGCTGCCGCGGCACCCGCTGTGCGCAGGAACCTGCGGCGCTCGGGTGATTTCTCATGCGACATACACTCCTCCTAGGTCGCTGTTCTACAGACGCTTTTCTCTTCCAGAGATCAGCAAGCGCGCATTACTACCATGGCAATCCTTGCGAAAAACTTAAGACGCCTTAAGCGCTTCGGGCGTACATCGGCCGGCCTTCGTTGAGCTCGATCCAGCCGCGGACGATGCGGTAGACGAACCACACGCCCGAGCCGATCAGGATGAATACGCCCACGAGCACGATGGCGGTGGCGAAGCCGAGCACGCACCAGGCGAGCGACCACCAGAAGGTGCGGATCTGCCAAGTGAAGTGCGACTCGAGCCAGGTGCCGGCGGCCTGTCCGCGCCTGAGATAGTTAATGATCACTCCGGCGAAGAGCGTGACGCCGACGAGCATCGACGCCGCCTGCAGGCCGTAAACCAGCCCGGCGAGCTTGCGCAATGAAGCCTGCGCATCCTCGCCCGAACCGGCCCCCGCGGGCGGCTCCACGGTGCGCAGGAATCCATAGAGACCGACGGCGATCGCCGCGCCGAACGCAAGGATCACGATGAGAGAAACTTCGCCGACGAGCTTCATGATCGGCCAGGTGTGGTTCGGACCCACCGCCATCACGCGTGGTTCGAAATCGCCTTCCACGGCGACGACGTAAGGACCGGGTCGGGCGGCCTGGAACTGCGCCACCGACACGCTTCTGCCTTCGCGTCCTTCAGTGCCCGCCTCGAGCTTCATTGCGGCATTGCCGCGAATGGCAATCTCGCCGTCCGGGCCGTGCACTCGGTAGCGGGTGCCGTCGGGCATCAGCGCAGGGAGATCGACCGTGCGTCCGTTGTACACGGTCCGGTGCTCATGCCACAGGATGTACTCGCCAGGGGTCGTGAGCGACAGCTTCACCACGCCCGGGGCCACGAACGTCGTTGCCGGCTCGAAAGAGACGACGAAGCGCCAGACCAGGATGCCGCCAAAGACGACGCCGGCCAGGAACACTACGCCGGCGAGCGCGTACCAGCCGAGCCCGGGAATGCGCGGCACTGCCGTGCCTCAGCGGCCGCCGTAGCGCTTGAGAAGCGCGACCATTTCGCCGTTGCTGCGCTCGTCGGCGACCCGGACCGCGGGAGCTGGGCTCGCTCCGGCGCGCAGTAGGGCTTCCGCGGTCGGCATGTCGCCCTGAGCGGTCGCGACCATGAGAGGCGTCCTGCCGCGGCTGTCGGGCTTGTCGACCCACTTCCCGAGCCTCAGGAGCTCATTGACGCCGGCGACGTCGCGGTTGAGCACCGCGGTCATGAGATCGTTGTACTTCAGTCCCGATCCATGCATCAACTCGGAGGTGGTGGCTGTCGCAGGCTTGGCAGACTGCGCGACGGTCTTTGTCGGCGCCTGCTTTTGCTTCGCCGTCGCGGATTTC
>DASYPG010000086.1:0-2974 GCA_036006885.1 Burkholderiales bacterium
AACATGAGCGGGCCGTTGAACTCGTTCACCTCGTCGAGGAAGATGGCGATGTTCATCGCGCGCGCCTCGGGCATCTGGTCATCGGCGCGCCAGGTGCCGTAGTCCTGGTGCCACTGCCACACGTCGCCGTCGAAGGCCGCCTTGCCGTTGATCTTGAACTGGTGCATGTACACGTCCTCGCCGAAGAGCTGGCGGATCGGCTCGACCATGCGCGGATGGCGCGCGAGCTTGGCGAACGGGTAGCTGTACAGGTGCGCGGCGAAATTGGTGCGCACCGCGTCGCCCGTTTTCTCGCGCACATTTTCCGGCCGGTGCTGGGCGTAGAGCGACGGCACCTCGTCGGTCAGAACACGGATCTCGTCTTTTGTAAACAACGACGGAAAAAAGAGATGTCCGTCCCGGTCGAACTGCTCGAGCTGCTCTCGAGATAGTTTCATTCGGTCGCCCTCGTCATGCAAAGAAATCGCATTCGAATAGTATAAGGTCAGTGAAAGCCGATTCGCTCCGCACCATCCTTTACGCCCTCGGCGCGAACCTCGCCATTGCCGCGGCCAAGACTGCCGCAGCGGTCACGACCGGCTCGAGCGCCATGCTGGCCGAGGCGATCCACTCCTACGCCGACAGCGGCAACCAGGGGCTGCTGCTCTGGGGCATGCACCAGGCGAAGCGCCCGCCCTCGCCCGACTATCCCCTGGGCTGGGGCAAAGCGCTGTTCTTCTGGTCGTTCATCGTCGCGCTGGTCCTGTTCTCGCTCGGAGGACTGTTCTCGCTCTACGAAGGCTGGCACAAGCTCCAGCAGCCCGAGCCGCTGAAGTACCCCTGGGTGGCGGTCGGCATCCTGGTCTTCGGCCTCGCCGCCGAGACGATCTCGCTGCGCGCCTGCCTGCACGAAGTGAACAAGGTGCGCCGCGGACGCAGCCTCTGGCGCTGGTTCCGCGAGAGCCGCCAGAGCGAGCTGGTGGTGATCCTCGGCGAGGACCTTGCCGCGCTGCTCGGCCTCGCCCTCGCCCTGATTGCGGTTCTCTTGACCGTATACACGGGGAATCCAGCCTGGGACGCGCTCGGCTCGATGGCGATCGGCGTGGTGCTGATCGTGGTCGCGGCCGGCATCGGGATCGAGATCAAGGCGCTCCTCATCGGCCAGAGCGCGGAGGGCGAGACCGAAGCCAGGCTGCGCGAATTCCTGCAGCGGCAGCCCGGCGTGGAGAAGATCCTGCGCCTGCTCACGCTCCAGCTCGGCACTTCGCTCATGGTGGCGGTCAAGGCGAAGATGGCGCCCGAAAGCGCGGCCGAACTCGTGGCGGCGATCAACCGCGCCGAGGCCGCGACGCGCGCCGAGTTCCCCGAGATCCAGTGGCTCTTTTTCGAGCCCGATGTGGTCGACTGAGGTCGCCGACTAAAGGCTACTTCTGCGCCGGGACGGCCGGGGCGGTGGCGCCGGCCGCGGGCACCGTTACCCCCGGCGTGAGCGAAATCGTCTCGACGATGGACAAGCCCTTGACGTAGTAGCGCGTTTCGCCGAAGCACGACGAGGGAATGCCCACCTTCTGCTCGTACTGCAGCGACACGCGCTTGCCCATCGCCTTCGCGACCTGGTCAGCGACCTTCTCGTCCCACACGGTGAAGTAGAACTTTTCCGGCGTCGAGCCCGGGAGCGAGACCATCGACATCTCGCCTTCCCAGGTCTTGCAGAGCCAGCCCGTGCTCGAGAATTTCTGGATCCAGCCGGCGCGCTCGCCGTCGGAGTAGCTCCAGTTGAACACCACGAGAAAGTAGGCGAGCGGCGCCAGGATCAGCACCGCCACGGTCCAGAACAGGAACTTGCCGCGTGTCATGGTCTCGCCTCCCACGGAAGACACTTGCACCCAGTCTACCCGCCTTCGCGCACGCAGAGTATTGGACCAAAGGGCACGCTAGGATCGGCCTGTCCGCAATTCCCGGAACGGAGAACGCACGATGGCGGTCAAGACGAGGGTCGGAGCCACCTCAGCGATCCGCGGGCCGGTCCTCACCTACACCGGCGACGCTTTCGCCGAGGGGCTCGAGCGCACGATGCGCTACGAGCCCGACGCGATCGTCGCCATGGCGGGCGGCAAGGTCACGCACTTCGGGCCCGCGCACGAGGTGCAGCCGGACTTGCCAGGCGGCGCCAAGGTCAGGCACTACGGCAAGGACAGCCTGATCCTCGCCGGGTTCGTCGACTGCCACGTGCACTACCCCCAGACGCAGATCATCGGCTCGTACGGCGAGCAGCTCACCGACTGGCTGAACCGCTACACCTACGCTGCCGAGCAGCAGTTCGCGGACGCCGAGCATGCGCGCGCGGTGGCGAAGGTGTTCCTCCAGGAATGCCTGCGCGGCGGCACCACCACCGCGGCGGTGCACTGCACGGTGCATCCGCAGTCGGTCGACGCATTCTTCGAAGCCGCCGCAGCGCTCGACATGCGCATGATCGCCGGCAAGGTGCTGATGGACCGCAACGCGCCCGAAGGTCTCACCGACACCCCGAAGCGCGGTTACGACGAGTCGAAGGCGCTGATCGGACGCTGGCACGGCCAAGGCCGCCAGCTCTATTGCGTCACGCCGCGTTTCGCGCCGACGAGCAGCCCGGAGCAGATGGAGGCGGCCGGCGCGCTGTGGCGCGAAAATCCGGGAACCTACCTGCAGTCGCACGTATCCGAGAATCGCGCGGAGATCGCCTGGGTAAAGAAGCTCTATCCCGAGCGCAAGGGCTATCTCGACACCTACGAGCATTACGGGCTGCTCGGCCCGCGCTCGATCTACGGCCACGGCATCTGGCTCACCGAGGAGGAGCTGCGCCGCTGCCACGACACCGGTACCGCGCTCGCCCACTGCCCCACTTCGAACGCATTCCTCGGCAGCGGGCTTTTCAACCTCGCGAATGCGAAGAAGGCCGCCCGGCCGGTTCGCGTCGGCGTAGCGACCGACCTCGGCGCCGGCACCTCCTTCTCGA
>DASYPG010000087.1:0-1949 GCA_036006885.1 Burkholderiales bacterium
CGGTCACGCCCCGCAACGACACATAGTAGAGGTAACCGCTGCCGCTTCTCGCCACTTCGTCGATGCGCTTCTTCGTCGAGGTCGGCGCGAGAAGGAAGATCGGATCGACGCCGTTCTTCTTCATCAGGGCGCAGAACTCGAGGCACTCCTCGGGCGGATAGTCGACCACGATCACGCCGTCGATGCCCGCCGCTTTCGCCGCGGCGGCGAACTTGTCGATGCCCATCGCCTCGATCGGGTTGGCGTATCCCATCAGCACGATGGGGGTCGCTTCATCGCCCTTCCGAAAATCCCTCACCATTCCCAAAACATCTGAGAGGCCGACGCCATGCTTCAGCGCGCGCTCGCCGGAGCGCTGGATCACGGGCCCGTCGGCCATCGGATCGGAGAACGGCACGCCCAGCTCGAGGATATCGGAGCCCGACTCCACCAGCGCGCGCATGAGCGGCACGGTGAGCGACGGATGCGGGTCGCCCGCGGTGATGTACGGGATGAGGGCCTTGCCCCCCGCCTTCGCGAGGGCTTCGAAGCGGCCCTGGATGCGCGACATCAAAGCTTCTTCCCCGAGCGCTCGGCGACGGTGTGCATGTCCTTGTCGCCGCGGCCGGAGAGGTTGACGAGCAGGATCGCGTCCTTCGGCATCGACGGCGCCATTTTCATCGCCTGCGCCACGGCGTGCGCCGATTCGAGCGCCGGGATGATGCCCTCGCTGCGGCACAGTTCGTGGAACGCGGCCAGGGCCTCGTCGTCGGTCACCGCCACGTATTCGGCGCGCTTGCTGTCCTTCAGCCAGGCGTGCTCGGGGCCGACGCCGGGATAGTCGAGGCCTGCGGACACCGAGTGCGTTTCGGTGATCTGGCCATTGGCGTCCTGCAGGAGGTAGGTGCGGTTGCCGTGCAGGACGCCGGGCCTGCCGGCGCAGAGCGACGCGGCGTGCTTGCCCGTCTCGAGGCCTTCTCCTGCTGCTTCAACTCCAATCAATTTCACCTGGGAATTCGAAATATAGGGATAGAAGATCCCCATCGCGTTGGACCCGCCGCCGACGCAGGCGATCACGGCATCGGGCTGCCGGCCGGCGAGCTCCTGCATCTGCACGATGCTCTCCTCGCCGATCACCGATTGGAAATCGCGCACCATCATGGGGTACGGATGCGGACCCGCCACCGTGCCGATGATGTAGAAGGTGGTGTCCACGTTGCTCACCCAGTCGCGCATCGCCTCATTGAGCGCATCCTTGAGCGTGCGCGACCCGGACTCCACCCCCACCACCTTCGCGCCGAGCACGCCCATGCGGTGCACGTTGGCCGCCTGGCGCTTCACGTCGTCCACGCCCATGTAGACGACGCACTCCATGCCATAGCGCGCCGCGACGGTCGCGGTGGCGACGCCGTGCATGCCGGCCCCGGTCTCGGCGATGACGCGCGGCTTCTTCATGTTGCGGGCGAGCAGCGCCTGGCCGATGGTGTTGTTGATCTTGTGTGCGCCGGTGTGATTCAGGTCCTCGCGCTTGATGTAGATGCGAGCGCCGCCGCACTTTTGCGTCAATCTTTTCGCCAGATAGACCGGACTCGGGCGCCCCACGTAGTGCTTGAGCTCGTACTTGAACTCCGCCTGGAACGCCGGATCCTGGCGCGCGCTCTCGTAGGCCGCACGGAGCTCGTCGAGAGCCGCGGTGAGAGTTTCGGCGACGAACACGCCGCCGTACGGCCCAAAATGCCCGCGCGCGTCGGGCAAGTCATACATCCGCATCCCTGACCTCCGCGATGAAAGCGGCGATTTTCGCGACGTCCTTGACGCCCTTCGCCGATTCGACGCCGCTCGACACGTCCACGCCCCAGGGCCGCACACGGCGGATGGCCTCTGCGACGTTCGCCTGCGAGAGCCCTCCGGAAAGAATGACCGGCTTCTCCTTCACGACCGGCATGAGACTCAAATCGAAACCTTCTCCG
>DASYPG010000088.1:0-5825 GCA_036006885.1 Burkholderiales bacterium
AAGCCGCGCGGCGTGGGCACGCCATACTTGCGGAACAGCTCCTTGCCTTGATACTCGTGGATCTTCATGTCGGTCTATGCCATTTGGGATACCACATGCGCACGGTCTCGCTGCTGGTCTCGAGCGCGTGGCACTGGTCGAGCTGGAAGGGCTTCGAGCCGTCCTCCTGCTCTTCCTTCATCTCGCCGGCGAAGGACTGGATCGCAGCGGTCGGCATGCCGGCGAGCATCTCGGTGAGGTGGGTGCAGCCGCGTACGCCGCCGAGCAGCTCGCCCGCCTTCTGCCTGAAATGCCGCACCAGGTTGAGCCCGATCAGGCCACGGTACGCCGGCGCGATCGTCTCGCAGCCGCCCGGATAGGGTACCGCGTCGAACGACGCCGCGGCGGCGACGACGTTGAGCTTGCGGTCGATGGTGATGCGCAGCCACATGCTGTGCACCGGCTGGCCGGCGCGGCGTACGCCCGTCTTCAGGTGGTAATCGTGGTTCTTGATGTCGGTGAGGTGGGCCTCGATGTCCCAGAGCCCGTCGGCGCGCTTGTAACCTTCGTAACGGACGCGGCGCGTGTGGAGGAGCTCGCGCTCGACCTCGGTAACCGGCAGGGACATTAGGCGCGGATTCTAGCAGGCCCCTGCTAGAATTTTTTCGGTGAAGTACGTTCTGGCCCTCGATCAGGGCACCACGAGCTCGCGGGCGATCCTCTTCGACGAGGCCGGCGGCCCGGTGGCCGTGGGCCAGCGCGAGTTCCGCCAGATCTTTCCGCAGGCGGGCTGGGTCGAGCACGACCCGCGCGAGATCTTCGCCACGCAACGCGACGTCGCGCGCGAGGCGCTGCGCAAGGCCAACGTCTCCGCCAAGGACGTGATGGCGATCGGCATCACGAACCAGCGCGAGACGACCATCGTCTGGGACCGGCAGACCGGCGCGCCCATCCACAACGCCATCGTGTGGCAGGACCGGCGCACCGCCGAGCTTTGCAAGGACCTGCGCGAGGTCGGCGCCGAGAGCCTGATCCGCGAGCGCACCGGCCTGGTCATCGACCCCTACTTCAGCGGCACCAAGCTCGCGTGGCTGCTCGACGAGATTCCCGGCGCGCGCGAGCGCGCGGCGCGCGGCGAGCTCGCGTTCGGCACGGTCGACACCTGGCTCGTCTGGCAGCTCACCGGGAACCGCACCCACGTCACCGACGTCTCCAATGCCTCGCGCACGCTGCTTTTCAACATCCACACCAACGAGTGGGACGACGAGCTGCTGCGGCTGCTGCGCGTGCCGCGCGCCCTCCTGCCGGAAGTGCATCCTTCGGCGCACGCGTTCGGCATGGTGCCCGCCGGCGTCCTCGGCGAGCCGCTGCTCATCGCCGGCGTCGCCGGCGACCAGCAGGCGGCGCTGTTCGGCCAGGCCTGCCACGCGCCCGGCATGGCGAAGAACACCTACGGCACCGGCTGCTTCATGCTGCTCCACACCGGCGACAAGGTGGTGCAGTCGGCGAACGGACTCGTGGCCACCGCCTGCGCCCAGACGCGCGCCCGCGAATACGCGCTCGAGGGCAGTGTGTTCATTGCCGGCGCGGTGGTCCAGTGGCTGCGCGACCAGCTCGGCTTTTTTTCCTCTTCCTCTGAAGTCGAACGCCTCGCCGCCGAGGTCATGGACTCGGGCGACGTCTTCGTCGTTCCCGCCTTTACCGGCCTCGGGGCACCGTACTGGGACCCGAACGCGCGCGGCACCATCATCGGTCTCACCCGCGGAACCAGCAAGGCGCACATCGCGCGCGCGGCGCTGGAGTCGATCGCGTTCCAGAGCGCCGAGGTCCTCGAGGCAATGCAGAAGGACTCGGGCGAGAAGCTCGCCGAGCTGCGCGTCGACGGCGGCGCCTCGGCGAACGACCTGCTGATGCAATTCCAGGCCGACCTTCTCGGTGTTCGCGTTGTCCGGCCGCGCGTGCGCGAGACCACCGCGCTGGGCGCGGCCTACCTTGCCGGCCTCACCGTCGATCTGTGGAAGTCACGCGAGGAGCTTGCACAGCAATGGAAAGCCGAGCGCCGCTTCGAGCCCAGCATGGATGCCTCGAAGAGGCAGGCTCTGATGGCTCGTTGGCGCGAAGCGGTGAGCCGGGCGCGGAACTGGGTATAGTGCCGCTTTCTTCCCGGGAGGAGGAAACCTCATGAAATCCGTAATCATCATTACCGCATTTGCACTTTCGCAGTCGGCACTGGGCCAAGGAAGCGACAGCCTGCGCGTGGCTTCCGACAAGACGGTCGGCGGCTTCGTGTTCCCGGAGTCGTGCGGCTACCACGCGGGAGGCAAGGCGCTGTACGTCGGCAACTTCGGCGGCGCCAAGCTCGACCCGGCGGCCAAGGACGGCCAGGGCTACATCAGCAAGGTCGCGCTCGACGGCAAGGTGCTGGAGCAGAAATTCCTTCCCGCCGCTGGGGGCGAAACGCTCAACAAGCCGAAGGGCATCTGGATCCAGGGCGATCGCCTCTGGGTCGCCGACATCGACGCGGTGTGGATCTTCGACCTGAAGAGCAAGAAGGGCCGCAAGCTCGCGCTTCCCGGCGTCGGATTCGCGAACGATCCCGCGGTCATGGGCAAGACGCTCTACGTCAGCGACAACCGCAACGACAAGCTGGTCAAGGTCGAGCCGGCGGACTTCCTGAACGCCAAGAAGGAGCCTTCGGTCACGGCGGTTTTCTCCGGCGCCGGCGTCAATCCCAACGGCGTCTACCCGGCGCGCTCCGGCATGCTCTACATGGTCGGCTTCCTCGCCGCGGACAAGCCCAAGCCGATCTTCGTTTTGGGCGTGAGCGGCCAGATCAAGCAGCTCTCCGAGCCGATCGGGCGCCTCGACGGCATCTATGAGATGAAGGATGGCTCGCTTCTGTTCACCGACTGGAACACCGGCTCGCTCTCGCGCTGGAGCGAGAAGGGCGGCGTGCAGAAGCTCGCCGACGGCTTCAAGGGCCCCGCCGACTTCTGCGTCGTGCCCGGCGCGGGCGGCGCGATGACAGTGGTGGTGCCCGACTTGCCGCAGAGCCAGCTGCGCTTCATCCAGCTCAGCAAATAGCTCCGTTCAGGCCGGCGCCACCCATTCGAACTTGACGCGCACGTAGTCGTCGCCGCGGCGCAGGAGCTGGACGCCGCGCAGGTGGCGCGTCGATCCGTTCACGGTCGCTTCGTAGACGCGACCTTCCTTCCAGCTCTCCGCCGGCAGCAACAGGTTCGGAGTCTGCGACGCCGCGGAGCCGTCGTCGAGGACGATCGCGCAGGCGCGGTTGAAGGCGAATTCCCGGGCGGCTTCCGCCGAGTAGGCGTTGTCCTCATGCTGCGCGTACTGCGTGCGCAACTCCATGGCCACGGGATCGCGGCTCAGGATCGCGATCGTGGCGTGCAGGCAACCGTCGCGCCTTGCGTGCATCGAGCGGATGACGCCCACCCAATACTGGTCGCCGCCGTCCATGGAAACGCCGACCACGGTTCCGCAGCGTGCCCGCTCCCTCGAAGCGGGCGGAATCTCGGCGCCGAGCTCGTTGCCGCCCGTGTCCCGCAGGATCCAGACATCGGGCGCGCCGAGCGGGCCATCGTCATCTTCCGCCAGGGTCAGCTCCGTGGTGACCGAGCGCGCGCTGGAAAGCTGCTGCCAGACCTGCGAATGCCCCTGGATGACGCGCAGCGTGCCCGTCGCCGGCGAGCGCGCCGGCGGCGTGTACGGGCAGGTAGGCGCCCAGAACGCAAGCAGGTGCCGCGTGGCCGAGAGCTGCGTGTAGGGATCGATATCCTTGCCGAACGCCTTGATGTCTTCGACCTTGGCCGTGGCGAGCTGCCTGTGGAGCCGTTCCAATGCATCGAAGCCGGCGCCTGCGCCGAAATAGCGGAGCGCGCTGCCTGCGCCGGACTGCTCCGCGGAAGCGCGGCGCGGCGGAAGCTCGCTCGACGGATCGAAGCAGAAGGGGTTGTCGGCGACGCCAAGCGGGCGCAGCGTGAAGTCCTGGCCCAGCTGCTCGGTCACACGATCGGCAACTTCGATCTGCCGCGGCGCCATCATCTCCGGAGCGCAGGAGTGCAGCATCAACAGACGCAGCAGCTCCTGCGTGACCGTCGTCGTCGCGGTGCCGGAGTCGTGCATGCGTACAGGGGTGGCGGCGCAACCTGCCTTCTGTGCCTTGTCGTGAGCCGCGTACGCCATCCGCCATAGCTTCGCAGGCACGCTCAGGTAGCGCATGAGGCAGGCCTTTGCCAGGGTTCTGCACGTGTGGATGCACCTCGCGGCGTCTGCCGCCGCGACGAGGCGGAGCCCCTGCGTGCTGCCGGGATCCTTCAGCGGCGCACGGGCCGATCCATAGCACGCGCGCGCCAGGACGATGAGGTAGCGGCTGAGCGCTTCCCAGCTCGATGCGTCCGCCTTGCGAGCGTCGCCTGACGGCTTGCCGAGAAATTGAGCGAGAAGCGCGGACACATGCGCGTTGCCCGACTCGTGGATCTTCGACAGGACTTCGCTCCGGGCTTTCGCGTCGTGGCTCGGCAGGCCTTTTTCGAGCCAGCCGGTGAGCTCCTCCAGCGCGGCGGCCGGATCGGCTTTGCGCATACCGGCGAGCAGCTTCGCCGCCGACGCCGGAGTTCGCATCGACGCGTCCGCATGAGCGTCATCGCCGTTCTTAAGCCAATCCAACATCTGCGCGTGCTCTCCCGGAGGGGCGCAAGACCCCTTCAGGATAGACCTGGCGTGCGCCGGGCGCGGTGATGCAGTAGACGCGCGGGTGGGGTTTCCGGGTGCCAAAAATGACCGGGGGTCCGTGGCCTTGCGGCCAGGACCCCCGACATTGCAGCCTAGAAGCAGCGGCTAGCGCCGCCGCTCGCCTGCGTTAGCGCCGATCGGCGTGGCGATCCCACCGGTCGTCGTCGTGCCCGTGCTTGCGCTTCTTGCCGTGCTGGTAGACCTTCAGCGGCGCGTGGCCTTCGAACGGCTGGCCGTTGACGGTGCCCCTGAGCACGCCTTCGACATCGCCCACATCGAAGCCGGCGGTCTTCAGGTCGAAGCGGCACACCAGGTCCTTGCGCCGATCGCGGTTCACGTAGATGCCCTCGTTGTGGCAGCGGATCAGGCTCGCCTCGTTGCCTTCCGCACCGAAGGTAATCGAGGTGCGATCAACCTTGAGCGCGTCGAACGAAGCCGACGAGAGCAGCGCGACCGCAATCTTGCCATCGGCGTAGGCCCAGATCCTCGCCACACCCGGCTCACGCGGACGGATGTCGATGTTGATCTGCTGGACCCCGCCCACGACCGGCGGCGGCGTGGTCACCACGGGCGGCGGCGGCGGCGGCGTATCCACAACCGGCGGCGGAGGCGGCGGCGTATCTACGACCGGCGGCGGAGGCGGCGGCGTCGTCACCCCTGTAACGGTGAGGGTGTAGCTGCCGTTGCCGACGCGCGGGTCGACGGTCGTCGCCGTAAGCATGCCCTGGTCCGTGAACGAGCGCGGGAAGCTGCTGACACCCACGGTGTAGTGCCCGGTCGCAGGCAGCAGACAATTTACGATGCGCGAATCGTTCGTCGCGATGGAGCCCGCGTCGATGTCGTCGGCGTCGTCGTTCAGGCACAGCAGCGAGCCGTCCGAGCCGAACAGGCCGAGGATGGTGTCCACGCTCCGGATCGGATTCGTGGGCCCGCCGGCCTTCATGCCGCCGTTGATATCGACGGTCACCATGTCGCCTTCGCTGCCCTCGAAGGAGTAGAAGTCCACATCGGGCGTCACGGCGACCGAAGTGGTCGTCGCCCCGATGGACCCCGTCACCTCCGCACCTGCGTTGACGATATTCAGAGCCTGAGCG
>DASYPG010000089.1:0-8377 GCA_036006885.1 Burkholderiales bacterium
GAGGTGCCGGTGGCGCGGATCATCGAGCAGTACATCGGTCTGGACGCCTACATGGATCTCGAAGCGCTGAACGCGCTCCTGCCAACCGCGCCGGCGATCAGCGGCGCGGATCTCGCGATCGATCCACGGCGGCGCGGCGAATTCCTGCGCAGCTTGAAGGACAGCGGCGTGGTCGCGGGAATCAGCGAACGCTCGGCGGTGTTTGCCTCGTTCCGCGACACCATGCTGCGCACGCTGACCATCATCGTCTCGTTCTTCGCCGCTTTTGCCGGCCTGACCGCATTCGGCATCGCCTTCAGCAGCGCGCGGATCACGCTTTCCGAGCGCGAGCGCGAATTCGCAACCCTCGCTTCGCTGGGGTTCAGCGCCGCGGAGGTGGGGCGCATCCTGGCGCTCGAGACGGCGATCCTGGTGGCGCTTGCCTTGCCCCTGGGCAGCCTGCTCGGGCGCGGGCTCGCCTGGCTCGTCGTCCAGCGGCTCGACACGGAGCTCTACCGCGTTCCGCTGGTCGTCAGCGCAAACACGATCGCGATCGCGGTGCTTGTCGTGGCGATGGCGGCGCTGCTTTCGACGTGGAGCGTCGCACGGCATCTTCGGCGAATGGATCTCCCCGCCGTGCTGAATGCGAGACAGTAGACGATCCTTCATGCTCTCCGGGTGAGGCAAGGAGCGTTTCTTGCACCAGGCGGGCATGCGAGCCCGTTTCCTCGCCGCTTCGATGGCGTTGACGCTCCTTGCCGTCGCTGTCGAGGCCGAGGCCCAGGACCATGATCAGGCCGCTAAGGGGCTGAGGGCGCGGCACGCAGCGCTGAGGGCGCAGCTTGCCGACAATCCGTTCGGCCGCCCGCTGCACGTGGAATCGAGTGACGACGCTGGCGGGCATCGCGGCGCGATCTACGCAGTCATCGAGCAGCCATTCACGCGCGTGGTGACGGGGCTGCGGCACGCCGCGCAGTGGTGCGAGGTGCTGATCCTCCAGGCGAACGTGAAGAACTGCGAGGCGTCGAACGGCGGCGTCGAGTCGCTCGCGCTGTTCGTCGCGCGCAAGCCCACCGACTCGCCCGGGCAGGCCTATCGCGTCGACTTCGGCTACGAGGTGCGGGCCGCGGGACCGGACTATCTGCACGTGGCGCTCAACGCGCCCGAAGGCCCGATGGGCACCACCGACTACCGCATCCGGCTCGAGGCGACGCCGCTCGACGCGAGCCGCACGTTCCTGCATCTCGCGTACTCGTACACGCTGCGCGCCAGCGCGCGCGTGGGGATGAACCTGTATCTGGCCACGAGCGGCCGCGACAAGGTCGGCTTCAGCGTCGCGAGGCGCACCTCGGACGGCAAGCCGGTCTACGTCGGCGGCGTGCGCGGCGTCGTCGAGCGCAACACGATGCGCTACTACCTTGCGCTGGAGGCCTATCTCGGCACGCTCGATGCGCCAGCCGCCGAGCGGATGGAAAGGCGACTGCGCGCGTTCCACGCGGGGCTCGAGCGCTATCCGGCGCAGCTTCACGAGCTCGAGCTTGCCGAATACCTCGAGATCAAGCGCACGGACATAGCGCGCGTGCAGCAGGCTCGTCAGTAAGACTGCCGGCGGCACTCCCGGCTCGCCCAGGAAACGAGCGCCGCGTCGGTCTGCTGCATCCAGCCCATCAGTTGCCTGCCTTGATCGCCGAGCAGGCAGTGATGGAACACCGTCACGGCCTGGGCTCGAGGCGTCATGGCGGTGAAGCGCGCCTGATCTACGCTTGCGGCAGGGCGCCGGTGGGCAAGGGCGTCGATTGCAAGATGCTCGGCGGCGACAGGATCGGACGGGCCGCGCCGCGCGGCGATGGCGGCGGCCTGGGCGCCGCTGCCGAGGAGCCAGCGCGGAAGCTCGACCAGGTCGGTGCGCCGCAGGAGGTAGGCAATGTCGCTCCAGAAGTTGTAATCGGCACCGCGCAGCTCGGCGAGGAGCGCCCGGTCGAGGATGGCGCGCCGGCGAAAGGCGTCGGTGCTCTCCGCCAGGATCGAGGAAGGCAGGATGCCCGCCCAGGCGCTCGTCTCGAGGCGCCGTCGACCCGACTCGGCATCCATGAGCCACAGCGAGTGGCGCGGCGGCTCGGCATGGAGCGCCGAGCGGATGCGGCGCGGACGGTCGTCGACGAGCGGCGCGGTGCGCGCGGTGAGCTCGCGCAGCGCATCGGCGTCGGCCATGAAGAGCGCGGCGAGCTCGGCGGGGCTGTCGACGCCCAGGCGGCGCAGCTCGCTTCCCGAGCGCTCGAGCGTCCACGGCCGCGAGAACTGCTCGCGCGTCACTGGCGCGATGCCGCCGCGGCTGCCGACGAGGATCCAGTCGCGGTGGAAGCCCGACCACAGCGAGCAGTCCTCGAACGCCTCGCAGAAGGCCCGGATGATCGCGAGCGCCTCGTCCTCGAGCAGCAGATAGGCAGGGAGCCAGTAGGTGGCGATGCCCGCCGGGTTGAGCCGGTCCTTCATCAGCTGGAAATACTCGCGCGTATAGAGCGAAGCGACGCCGGCCATCTTCGGCGGCGGCGGCTCGCCGGTGATGAGGTCGTAGCGCTGCGACGTCGCCTGCAGGAAGAAGCGGCCGTCCTCGACGTGCGTGCGCACGCGCGGATCGCGCAGGGGATGGCGCGACCGATCCGTGTGGACGACGTCGCTCATATCGAGGATGTCGCGCGACACGTCGACCACATCGAGCGAGCGCAGGTCGGGCAGGTCGGTGAGGGCGCTCGCGGTCATGCCGACGCCGAAGCAGATGAGGAGCGCGCGCTCGATCCTCGGATGGAGCGCCGCCGGCAGGTAGGCGAAGAGCTTCATGTAGCGCTGCACGCCGATGGCGGTGGAGGCCATGGAGTACGAGTTGGTGGCGAGCCGCAGGAACAGCGGCTCGCCGAGGAAGTCGTGCGCGAGGTAGAACGTGGTCTGCGAGAGGCCTTCGCGCGCCGCCACGATGCGGCCGGCGAAGCGCTGCTCCACGCCGCGGAAATGCTTTTCCGCCATCGTGCCGAACGGAAAGAGGGCGAGCGCGAGCGCCGCGGCGAGCGCGGGACGAAGCCCGCGCCAGACCGAGGCCTCCGGCGCCGGAATGACGAGGACCGCTACGGCATAGACGAGCGCCAGCGCGAAGAACGAGCGCTCGAGCCCGAGGACCGGGAGCAGGACGAATGCGGCGAGGAGCGACCCGAGCATGGCGCCGAGCGTGTTGGCGAGGGTGAGCGCGCCGGTGGCGGCGGTTGCATCGTCCATGCCGCTGCGCAAACGCTCACCCAGCGCGGTGAAAAGAAATCCGGACAGGAGCGCCGCCGGCGCCAGCAGGAGCGCGCACAGCAGCGCCGCGCTCACCGCCAATTGCGGCTGCACCGGCGCGAGGCGCTCGAGCAGCCACGGATACGTGGCGTAGGTGGCGACGAGCACGACCGCGGAGGCCGCGGCCGCGACGCGCGCGATGCCGCCGGAGAGCGGCCGGCTGCGCGCGACTCGCGCGGCGGCGAGGCCGCCGAGGCCGATTCCGGCGAGCACCACGGCGAGCATCACGGCGAAGACGAGCGCCGTGCCGTCGAGGAAGAGAAGCAGGAACCGGAAACCCACCACCTCCAGCGCGAGCAGCGCGCCCCCGGCAAGGAACGCGGCGGCGAGGACCCGGCTGCGCGCGCGCCTTTCAGTCGAGTGACTGGAGCGGCCCGTGCTTTGAAAATCGGGAAGACGCAACGCGATGAGCGCCGCGGCGAGGTTGCACGCGGCGGCCGCGAAGCCGCTGCCCCGAAGTCCGAGCGAGGGAATGAGCAGCAGCTCGGCGGCGAGCGCGCCCGCGACCGCCCCGAGCGTGTTGATGCCGTAGAGCCGGCCGAGCGCAAAGCCGTAGCTGCCGGTGAGCGCTTCCAGCGGCCTGGCGAGGAGCGGGAGCGTCGCGCCGAGCGCCGTGGCCGGGATCAGCATGAGGCCGAAGGCGATGCCCAGGCGCGCCGCGTTGAGCGCTGCAGGATCGTCTACAAGGGGCGCGAGGAGCGGCCCGAAGAACGCGGGAAGGTGCGGAAGGCCCGCGACGAGCAGCGCGCCCGAGGCCGCGGCGAGCGTCTCGGCGAACGCATAGGCGGGCAGCGGCCGCCTCCAGCGTCGGGCGAACGCCATGGCCGCGGCGTTGCCGAGCCCCAATCCCGCCATGAAAGCCGCGACCACCAGGGCCGCCGACCACACGCTGTTGCCGACAACCAGCCCGGCCTGGCTGAACCAGACCGTCTCGAGCGCAAGCGCGCCGGCGCCCGAGAGGAAGAACATCCCGTAGACCGCCGGTAGCGCCGGCGTTGTTGTTGTTCTTGCCACGCAGGCGCGAGCTTACCGCATGAGCCTCGCGCACTTCCTCAGGGACGCACGAGCCGGCCCTCGCGCGTCATCTCGACGCGCTCGCCCACTTCGAAGCGCTCGCCGGCCTGCACCACGTCCTGCGCGGTGCCATCGGCCATCTTCAGGCGGTACGCCATGGTCGCGCTCGTGCCGGGACCTGCGGTGCCGCCAGCGGACGCGGGCGTGGACGTAAGCGAGAGCACCGTGGCCGACTCGATGGTGCCGACGCCGGGGCGATACGCCGGGGACGCCGGCGCAGCGGGCGCGGCAGCGCTCCCTGGGGGGCGGTTGTCTTCCACCGTGGGCCGGTTGCCTTCCACCGTGGGGCGATCCCCCACGGGCTGTTCTCGAGGAGGGGCGGCGCAGGCCGCCAGGATGGCCGAGAACGCGCCGATCCAAAGGAATCTTCCGGATCGAATGGTTTTCATGTCCGCACGGCTGCAGGCTTCGTGCCTGGCGTGGTACTAAAGTGCTATGAAAGCGGCCTTAGCTTGACAGCCCGGAGCGCGGCATCACACAGTCCCGGCGAGGGGGAGCGAAGTGAGGAGGGTCGGGTGAAAGCCGGTGTGGCCGCGCGTGTGGTCTGCGCGCTCGGGGTCTGCGCGCTCGGTCTCGTCCCAGACGCGGCGAGCGCGCAAGGCTGCGGCAGGCTGGTCGCCAGCGTGGACGATGCGCGCGCGATGCTGCTGCGCGCGGCCAACGAGCCGGCTTTCGAGACGGCAAAGAGCCAGGCACTCAGGGCGAAGAACGCCCTGAGCGATGCCGCGCTGTCGTCGATGGATTGCCAGTGCAAGGGCGCCTACTCGGAGTTCGATACCGCCGCCTGGCGCGCGCGGCGCGCGCGCGACGCCGATTCGCGGAACGAGTACGTCGATTCGCTCGACGCGGCGATCCGCGCTTTCAACAAGGCGATCGGCGAGCTGAAGTCCTGCGCTGCGGAGCGCGCGCGCTAGGGTGCTCGCCGTGAGCCCGCGCTGCAACGTCATTCCGTTCCCTGGCGTCGAGCGCGAGCTGGTGCTCGAGCTCGCCACGGCGCTCGCGCGCTATGGCGCGGGCGCGCAGGGGCTGCAGAGGCTGCGGCGCGCGCGGCGCCCCGATCCGACCTTGATGCGTCACGCGTACCACGAGCTGCAACGCCTGGGTGCGCACCACTGGCTACTCTGCGTTGTCCGGGCCCGGCACGACGGCCTCTCGGACGCCGAGACCCTGCGCGTCCTCAAGGAAATGAACGCGGACACGTTCGAATTCGAAGCGCTCGCGCCGTCGATCGGGTTCAAGTGAAGCCTCGAAGGCGCGTCACCGCGCCCTCGATGGCGTAGATTGCGCTGCCGTAGTAATTGCCGACGACGAGGTATTTCGCGTTGCCCGCCTTGGCTTCACTGCCGCTCGCATCGAAGTAGCGCTCGCTGACGCCGAGGTATCCGCCCATGTATTCGGCCGCGTCGATCACGTTCTTTGGGATCTCGCCCACCATTTTTTTCTCCCCGACAAGGTCGTAGAACCGAAAATACCCGGGCACGGCGCTACGGTGAGGGCCGGCGCGAAAAGTAGCGCCCGCCGCTTCAGCGCGTCCGCTGGGGCGCTACTTCCGGGGCTTCAGGGGGGCGGAGCTAGCGATAGACGAGCGCTCCGGCGATGACCGCGCTGTCGGCGACGATCCAGGCGATGCACGCGAGGTAGATGTTCCGGTCGCGCCTGCGCAGGCCATGCCAGAGCCAAAGCAGCGCCGAGGCGAGGTACGCGCTCCAGGAGAGGATGGAGACGCCGGCGGCTTGGTGGCCGATCCAGATCGTCCAGATCTGCGGAGCCGTCATCACGATGGTGAACACCGACATGGCGCCCAGCGCGCGGCGCAACACGGCATCGGAAATCGCGGAGAAACTTGCGGGATGCGGGCCCATGTGGTCCTCCCAGCGGAAGGGCGCCGCACTAGGATACCGGCCGATCAGGTGCCGGGCTTAGCTTCGCTCTCCGGTTGCGGCTTCTCTTCCGTCACGGAATCCGCGGAAGCGCCCACGGATGCCTGTGCTTCCTCGCGCTGCACGCCGAGCTCGGCGAGGGTCCGGTCGTCGAGCTGGCCGCTTGCCGGAAGGTTCCTCGAGAGCTGGAACTGCCCGAGCGCCGCCTGGGTCTTGGCGCCGAAGTCGCCATTGGCCGGGCCGGCGTCAAACCCGAGCTCGCGCAGCTTCTCCTGGACGCGGCTGATGAAGCCGGAATAGGGATCCGCCGACGCTGTCTGCGTCGGATCGGGATACGCTTCCTCGGGGTGGAGCGCCGTAAAGGCGCCCGCGGCAACCGCGCCGAGCGGTGCCGCCAGGAACAAAAGCAACGCAAGGCTTCGCAGGCTCACGCACCGAGGCAAGCAATCTGCGTGCCTGAGACGGCGCGTGGCTCAGCGCGGATCGGCGACGCGGGCGATGAAGTCGGCGTTCGGGCAGAACGTTTCCATGCCGCGCTTGGCGCCTGACCATTCGTCGCATTGCGCCTTGTGTGCGCACATCATGCAGCGCCGCACCGCGACCGCGGCCTGGTAGCCGCCGCCGATGTCGAGCGCCGCTTCCGCAGCGCTGCCTTGGCGGCGGAGCATCTCGAGTAGACGCAGCCGGCCGTCGTCGCGCACGACCCGGAAGGTCGCCGCAAGCACGCCGTAGAGTATAAGTAACATGACGATGAGGAGCCCTGCCAGCGCAGCAGCGGCGTTGATACCCAGTGTGCTCATAGTTCCTCCTGTGGCACTAGTGCACCCACGACCCTAGACCTTCTGCAGGGAGCGCGTTTGATGCATGTCAAGGCGCGGTCGCGGCGCCTCGACTGAAGTAGCAAGATGACCCGCGACATGATTCCGACATGACCGAGCTTGACGTGCGGGAAGCGCTGAGGAGCGTCGAGGATCCCGAGGCGGGAATGAACATCGTCGACCTCGGCCTGGTGTATGCGATCGTCGTGCGGCCGGGCGCGGTGCAGGTCGAGATGACCATGACTTCGCCCGCCTGTCCGGTCGGGCCTTACCTGGTCGACGAAGCCGCGGCCGCGATCCGCACGCTCGCGGCCGAAGGCACGGACGTCCAGGTCGACCTGGTCTGGGAGCCGCCGTGGACGCCGGAGCGCATGAGCGCCGAGGCGCGGGGCCGGTTCGGCTGGTCCTGAGCATGCCGCCGCGCTGGCGGCTCGCCTTCCTCGCGGCCGCGTTCGTCTCGCTTGCCGCCGGCGTGGCGGGCGGTCTCGCGCGCCTCACGCCGCTCGAGGTGGCGCCGGCGGCGATCGCCCTGCACGGGCCGCTCATGGTTTCCGCGTTCCTGGGCAGCGTCATCGGGCTGGAACGCGCGGCCGCGCTCGAGCGGCTGTGGGTCTATGGCGCGCCTTTCGCTTCGAGCCTCGGCGGGGCGGCGCTCCTGGCGGGATTCGTCCAGCCAGGCCTCGCCCTGCTCATGCTCGGCGCCGCGCTGCTCTTCGCGGCGAACCTCGTGGTGCTCAAGCGCCACGCCTCGCTCGAGACCGCGACGCTCGCGGCCGGCGCCGCTGCCTGGCTTGCCGGCAACGCCGCGCTCTTGCACGGCTTCTCCGCGCCGCCGTGGTGGATCGCGTTCTTCGCGCTCACGATCGGTGCGGAGCGCCTCGAGCTTTCGCGCTATCTCAGGCGCGGCCCGGCCGCGCGGGCGTCGTTCGCCGTGCTCGTGCTCGCCCTGCTGGTCACGCCGCTCTATCCGAGGGCCATGGGCGTCGTTCTCGTGGCGCTTGCGCTATGGCTCTTTCGCTTCGATCTCGCGCGAATCACGGTGAGGCAAAGCGGCCTGCCGCGCTATGTCGCCGTGTGCCTGCTCGCCGGGTACTTCTGGCTCGCCCTGGGCGGCGCGCTGACAGCCTCGGACGCGGGCCGCGACGCGGCGCTGCATGCCGTTTTCGTCGGCTTCGTCTTCTCCATGGTCTTTGGCCACGCGCCGATCATCCTGCCGGCGGTGCTGCGCACCCGATTCCCGTACCACCCGGTTCTCTTCGTGCCGCTCGCTCTCCTGCACGCGTCGCTTGCGCTGCGCGT
>DASYPG010000090.1:0-5635 GCA_036006885.1 Burkholderiales bacterium
CGCTTCACCGCCCTGGTCGGCGAGCCGCCGATCCAGTATCTGCTGCGCTGGCGGCTCGCGCTCGCGGCGCGCGCGCTGCGCTCTGGCGCCGATGCGATCGCCCAGCTCGCCGAGCGCATCGGCTACGAGTCCGAGGCAGCGTTCAGCCGCGCGTTCAAGCGCGAGTTCGGCATGCCGCCTGCGGCCTGGCGCAAGGCGGCGGCCAACCCGGCTTCTTAGCGGCGCAGCCGCGCGTACAGCGCGGGCAGGTAGCGGTGGAGCAGAAACACGTTCGCGGCGCCGCCCGCGAGGTAGACGAGCCAGAAAAGCCACAGCGACGCGCCATGCGCGAGCGACCAGATGAACGCTACCGTGATCAGGCTCCAGGGCAGCGTGAGCGCGATGAGCGCGCCCAGGAAATCGCCGTCGCCATAGCCGACCACGAGAATCGTGCAGAGGAGTACCGTCACCGCGTAGAGAACGAGCGCCGCGGCTTCTAGCCTGTGCACCGCCGCCACGCTCAGGCGCGCGGCGGCGCGGTCGCGGCGAACGACGCTCGTGCTGCGATCTGCTCGTACCAGCCGGCGAGCTTCGGATGCCCGGGGCGCCAGAGAAAATCCGGGTTGCGCAGCTCCAGGCCGAGCGCGACGCCGAGCGTCATCTGCGCCACGTTGAGCGGCCCGCGCATGTACGCATGGCCGATCTCCTTCTCCCAGACGCCGACCATGCGCCGCGCGCGCTCGGTTTCGTGCCGGACCACGCCCGGCGAGCGCTCGTCCGCGGGCCGCGAGAGCTCGCGGCCCCAGACCGAAAGCCCGTCGAGCAGGCTCCTCGCCAGCGCCTCGAGCCGCCGCGCTTCCAGGCCGGCGCTGCCGGAGGGCAGCTCGAAAGCAGGCTTGCCGGCCAGATGGTCCAGGTAGTCGCAGATGAGCGCCGATTCCTCCATCCCGACGCCGTCGTCGCGCACCAGATAGGGCACGCGTCCCGAGGGATTGATGTCGTAATAGGGACTGTCGGCGATCCGGGTCTTCGCGAACACGATCTCCACCCGGCTTTCCAGCTTTTTCTCCAACACCACGATCCGCGCCATCCGCGCATACGGCGACCCCGGGGTGATGTAGAGCCTCACGATCCGATCACTGCCAGGGGACCGCGAGCCGCTGGAGCAACTCGGAGACGCGCATCACGAACTGCCCGCGGCCTTCGGCAACGTACAGGCCGAACTGCGCGATCAGCGAATACGCCGCCCCGAATTGCGCGAGCGCGTATCCGGCGATGGTGAACTGGCTGATGCTGACCAGGCCGATCCCGAACTGCGAGATGCACACCAGGCCGCAGGCGAACTGCCCGATCGCGATCACGCCGCGGGCAACGACAGGCCTGCGATTCCGGTACTTGAACGAGACATGCACCAAAGGCCAACCCGCGACGGTGAGCCGCGACTTGTACTCGAACCCCACGCCGTCCCAAACCTCGCGCGCGGGGTAGGGCGCGCCGCAATGCGGGCAGGCGTAGGCCTGCTCCGAGACCTCGCGCCGGCAGTCCCGGCACGGCTTAGTGCGTGCAGCGCCGGAGGCGGCAGTCGGCGTCATGAGTACTGGAGCGTAGCTTTCACCGGTACGGATAGTCCATCTGGGAGGCGATGCGCTGGCGCGCATCCACGCCCGCCAGCTTCTGCACCAGATGCAAGCCCAGGTCGATCGAGGCCGACACGCCCCCTGCGGTGATGACGTCGCCTTCATCGACGACTCTTTCCCGAACGACCTCACCGCAATAGCGCTCCAGTTCCTGGTACACGCTCGGGTGTGTCGTCGCGCGGCGCCCCTGGAGAAAGCCCGCGGCTCCCATCAACAGCGCGCCCGTGCATACCGAGACTTTGAGCGGCACCGAGCGAGCCGTCTTCAGCCAGTCGATGAAGCCGCGGTCATGCTGGAGGTCTCTCGTGCCGAACCCGCCGGGCACGAAAAGCATGTCGTAGGAATCGAGCGGCTCGTCGACCGCGGCGGCCTCCATGCGCAGGCCCCGATCGTCGACCACGGAGCGCGCCGTGGAGCAGATACGCCATTCGAAATCATCGAGGATGTTCATGGACTTTAACCGCGTCACCGGGTCGTAGAACCCGATGAAATCAAGCGACGTTATGCGGTCGAACACTACGAACGCAGCCTTCATTTCCGGCACCTTTCGGGGACGCGGTCAGGTGGCACCGCCTTGCTGCTTCCGAAGGTCGTGGTTACGGCGAGCCCGACAAGCGCCGTCAGTACCCAGCCCAAGAGAATGAAGACGGCGCTTGTACCCACCGCATCGATTGGCTTGATGCCGGGCCAAGCAAGCAGAGACATGGGTAGGGATGCGACTGCCGGACAAACCGCGATTGCATGACCGATGAACAATGCAGGGGTAAAGAAAACAGCAAAGACGAAAGATTGGATCGCTACGCGACGCAGTCTGCGTAGTGACCGTGTCGCCCTGAGCGTCAGCCAAAACTCAACGGCACCAATCGCCCAGGTGATCAGGAACGCGGCCGTAGCGAATACCATGCAAGGATCGTAGAGGCATCTACGGGTAGACGCAAACATCTATGGGTGCCAGCCTCGCCGGCTGCAGCCGGCCGGCGGTAAGGTGAGCACCAGGCACTGCGGCCGGGCTGCGCGCAGCATTTTGACCCTGCCCTCTAACCCGTTTCGCGCCCCATCCCGTTTAAGGGGAAGCAACCCCAACAACGGGAGAAACCAATGCAGCTCAAGAAGCTCTGCACCGCCGTGTCGGCGGCGCTCGCGGTCGCCGGCGCGCAGGCGGCCCAGCAAGAAACAGCAAGCACCTTGGCCGACCAGCAGTCGGTAGCGGTCACCATCTATAACGAGAACCTCGCCCTTATCAAGGACACGCGCCGCGTCACGTTGACGGCCGGCACCAACAGCCTCGCGCTGCGCGAGGTAAGCGGCCGCATGCGGCCGGAGACGGCTTCCCTGCGCAGCCTTACGCATCCGGGGGCGCTGTCGCTGCTCGAGCAGAACTTCGACTTCGACCTCCTCACGCCGGCCAAGCTGTTGGAAAAGTACGTCGGTCGCGACGTCAGGATCATCAGGATGAACCCGAAGACCGGGGTGGAAACGATCGAGACCGCGACGGTGCTGGCGGCGAACAACGGCGTCGTGATGAAGATCGGCGATCGCATCGAGACCGGCTTGCCGGGGCGTATCGTCTATGACGGCGTGCCGCCCAACCTGCGCGACCGGCCGACCCTCGTCACCGAGCTGCAGAGCGCGCGCTCTGGCAGCCAGAACGTCGAGCTCTCCTATCTGTCCGGCGGGCTGGCGTGGAAGGCCGACTACGTCGCCGAGCTGAACGCGTCGGATAGCGCGCTCGAGCTGAACGGCTGGGTCACGCTGACCAACACCAGCGGCACGGCATACCCGAACGCGCGCCTCCAGCTCGTGGCAGGCGACGTCAACCGCGTGCGCGACGAGATGCGGCTCGCCGCCAAGAGCTCCGCGATGCGCGCCGCGGAAGCCCCTGCCGCGCGCCAGATGACGCAGGAGTCGCTCTTCGAGTATCACCTGTACACACTGCAGCGCCCCACCACCATTGCCGACAACCAGACCAAGCAGGTGGCGCTCCTGAGCGCCTCCTCCGTTCCGGTCAAGAAGGAGCTCGTGCTGCAAGGCAACGACTACTACTACCGCTCGAGCGTCGGCGGCATCGGCCAGAAAATGAAGGTCGGCGTGTTCGTGCAATTCGACAACCGCGAGGCGGCCAGGCTGGGCGTGCCGATGCCGAAGGGCGTGGTCCGCGTCTACAAGAAGGACGGCGCCGGCAACGCGCAATTCGTCGGCGAGGACTCGATCGACCACACGCCGAAGAACGAGAGTGTGCGCCTCAAGCTCGGCGAGAGCTTCGACGTCACCGGCGACAAGAAGCAGACCGACTTCAAGCGCCGCGACTCGACCATGAAGTGGAGCTACGTCTTCGAGAGCGCCTACGAGATCGTGCTGAAGAACGCCAAGAAGACGCCCGAGACGGTGGTCGTGCGCGAGCCCGTGCCGGGCGACTGGACCATGCTCGAGGAATCGGCCTCCCACGCCAAGGTCGCCGCGGGCACCGCCGAGTGGAAAATTACAGTACCGGCGGAAGGCAGCTCCACGCTCAAGTATCGCGTGCTGGTGCGTTACTGATGGCGGAGCACGGCGTTAAGTGGCATGCGTCGCCTCAGCAATCGCCGTAATCACGGCAGGACTCGTGCGCGCGTCAGGCATCCAGGATTGTGCGGGCAAGCGCAATCGCCGCCCTTGCGCGATGACGCGCTTCCGGCGCCGCTGGATTCGGGGCGTCCGCTAGGCAGAACCCGATCATTGACATGACACGCAGCCACCCGAGACCCCAGGTTCGCTCGAACTCCTCGCGGTCGATCGGTCGCCCCAGCACCGCCTCGAGCTCGGCCAAGTAGAAATCGCGTAGCGGTGCTCGGGCTTCCGCTGGGCGGCCGTCACTAGGCGGGTAGGCCCAGAAGTGCAGGAACCAATGAAATTGCAGATCACAGGCGGCAGGCGCACGCGACGCGAACTCCCAATCGAGCAGCGTGACCATCTCACCCGCGACAGCGATATTCGCGCGCCGGAGGTCACCGTGGTTGAGCGTCGGCGTGGCATCGTCGAGTCCTCGGTGCCATGAGCGGTCCGAAGCGAATTGGATGAAGAAGTCGGCGTCGGCAGGGTCGAGCATCTCGAGGAACCGGGGCAGCAGCATCCTGAGCGGCGCGAAATCCTCAACGCACCGAGGCACCCAGTCCGCCGACGGCTCCGCGCGCCCAGCTGCGAAGGCGATGGGCTCCGCCAGAGCGGCCGTGGTGCCGCGGACCGGAGCAAGCGGTAGTCTGTCGAGACCATTGCGCCCGTCCCAGTAGTGCGCATGCAAACGCGCGATCGCTGCTAGAAGCACCCGCTCGTCGCGCTCCGTGAAGGCGCCGCGCGCCCGGATGCCATCAGACACGTCGCGCATTAGCATCCACCATTCATCGTTGTCCACGTGGACGGCAACGTCGACCGTCGGACATGCAACTGGCGGGGGAAGCTCCCGCGTCGCGCCGCTCAGCCACAACGGCCCCTCTCCAGCATCCGGGGCCTGCATGGCCGCGACCCGCCAGGTGTTGCGTGGCAATACTTTCAGCACGTAACCCGGTCTGACAGCGATGACCCGCGCGCCAGTGCGTCCGCCGTTCAAGGGCTCGAGGCCGACGATCCGAAACCCGTCAGGAACGACTCCGCGCGCCTCCGCTTCGCGCAGGTAATCCGGAACTGTACCGCGTGTCTGCGGCGCGCTCGTCATCAGTAAGTCCTCTTGAGTAACACTGAGCTCCTTCGGCTCGGACCGAACTTGGCCGCTAAGGCGACGCTTGCTCGGTCATTCACCACGATCTCTCGATTCGTTAAGTGCGCGCTATCCATGCCACCTAACGTCCGCGTTTTGCCGCGCCGAGCTGAGCGCGAAGCGGCAAGTATAGGTGGTGGAATCTTCCCCCGGTTTCATTGACACCCCGGTCGACGAGCCTGCTGTTCGAACGTCGCAGGCGGTACGTACTGCAATGATGAGTGAAGTCGATCCTTGTTGTAAAACGGAACGTAGCTCTTTAGAGCCGCACGCATCTGGAGATCTTCGG
>DASYPG010000091.1:0-2468 GCA_036006885.1 Burkholderiales bacterium
CCGCCGCCGACGCGATCGCGCTGGTCGGCCTGCTCGCCCTGGCGCGATTCTTCATCGCGCTCGCCGGGATGGACGTCGGTACGGCCTTCGGCAGCCTGGGCGCGCGCCGCGAGATGATGGTCGGCTTCCTCGCCGAGCCGGCGCTGCTCATGGTGCTGTTCACCGCCTCGCTCATCTCGCACTCGACCTCGCTCAGCACGATCGTCGCGACGCTCGCGCACCGCGAGTTCGTGATCTACCCGAGCATGGCGTTCGCCGGCGTCGCCTTCACCATGGTGTCGCTCGCCGAGAACGCGCGCATTCCGGTCGACAACCCGGCGACGCACCTCGAGCTCACCATGATCCATGAGGCAATGGTGCTCGAGTACTCGGGGCGCCACCTCGCCATGATCGAATGGGCGGCGGGCCTCAAGCTGTTCGTCTACTCCTGCATCGGGCTGGCGCTGTTCTTCCCGTTCGGCGTGGCCCAGGGCGGCGACTGGCTGGGGCTCCTCCTCGCGCTGCCGGCGTTCGTCGCCAAGCTCGCCGTCGGCGGCGCCGCCCTCGCCGCGATCGAGATGGTCAGCGCGAAGATGCGCATTTTCCGCGCGCCGGAGTTCCTCGGCACCGCGTTCATGCTCGCGGTGCTCGCCCTGCTGGTTCACGTGCTGCTGGAGCGCTGATGCTCGCGCACTACGGCCCGCAGCTCGTCAACCTGCTAGCCGCGGTGCTGCTGCTGCTCGCCTTCGCCATGCTGTCGCAGCGGCGGATCCTCTCGCTCATCAACCTTTTCGCCGCGCAGGGCCTGGTCCTCTTCATGGCCACGGTGCTCGTGGCCATGATCACAGCCCAGTCCCATCTCTACTGGTCCGCGGCGGTGACGCTCCTGCTCAAGGTGTTCCTGCTGCCGTGGATCCTGCACCGGCTCATCCGCCGGCTCAACGTCAAGTGGGACGTCGAGACCCTGGTCAACATTCCGACCCTCATGATCTTCGGGCTGGTGCTGGTGATCCTAGCCTTCAACCTCGCCGCGCCGATCTCGCTGCTTGCGGGCACCGTGACGCGCTCGACGCTCGGCATCGCCCTCGCCTCGCTGCTGCTTTCGTTCCTGATGATGATCACGCGCTCGAAGGCGGTGCCCCAGGTGGTGGCGTTTCTCGCGATGGAAAACAGCCTGTTCTTCGCTGCCACCGCCACGGTGTACGGCATGCCGATGGTCGTGGAGCTCGGCATCGCGCTCGACGTGCTTGTCGCCTCGCTGATCCTGGGGGTGTTCCTGTTCCAGATCCGTAGCCGCTTCGATTCGGTGGACACGCGCCACCTCGAGCGGTTGAAGGAGTATTGATGGGCGCGGAGCTCGCGATCCTTGCTGCGCCGCTCGCAGGCGGGTCGTTGCTCGCGCTGATCGGGCACCGCCGCTATGCCCCCGAAGTGAACGCTGCGATCTCGATCGTCACGTTCTGCGCCGCGGCGCTTCTGGTCAAGCGGGTGATCGAGGAGGGATCGATCAGCGCATTCGAGGAGCAGTTCTTCGTCGACTCGCTCAACGTATTCCTGGTGGCGCTGACCGCGTTCGTTGCTATGACGACTTCGCTCTTTTCGCGACCCTACATGCGAATCGAGCGCGCGCACGGCCGCGTGTCCGACGCCGCCATGCGCCTGTACCACGCCATGTACCAGCTCTTCTGCTTCACCATGCTACTCGTACTCACCACCAACAACCTCGGGGTGATGTGGGTGGCGATGGAGGCGGCAACGCTCACCACCGTGCTGCTCGTCGCGCTGTATCGCACGCACGCGTCGCTCGAGGCGGCGTGGAAGTACTTCATCCTCTGCGGAGTCGGCATCGCACAGGCCCTGTTCGGCACGATTCTGGTCTATTTCGCCGCCGAACGCATCCTCGGCTCGGGGATGACGGCGCTTCTCTGGACGCACCTCGATTCGGTGAAGGCGGGGCTCGAGCCGACGGTGATGTCGATCGCGTTCGTGTTCCTGCTGGTGGGCTACGGCACGAAGGTCGGGCTGGTGCCGCTGCACAACTGGCTGCCCGACGCCCACGCCGAGGGTCCGACGCCGATCTCCGCGGTGCTCTCGGGACTGCTCCTCAACGTCGCGCTGTACGCGCTGATCCGCTTCAAGGTGATCACCGACGGCGCGCTCGAGCGCCCGTTCGCCGCCGCGCTGCTCACCGGATTCGGCCTCGTGTCGGTGGCGGTCGCGGCGTTCTTCCTGTCGCGCCAGCGCGACATCAAGCGCATGTTCGCGTACTCGTCGATCGAGCACATGGGCCTCATCACCTTCGCGTTCGGCATGGGCGGCCCGGTCGCGAGCTTCGCCGGGCTGCTCCACATGACGGTGCACTCGCTCACGAAGAGTGCGATCTTCTTCACCGTGGGCCATGCGACCCAGAAGAGCGGCACCCAGCTGATGGAGGACATCCGCGGCCTCGTGCGCGTGAGCCCGGCGCTCGGCTGGGGGATGATGCTCGG
>DASYPG010000092.1:0-2024 GCA_036006885.1 Burkholderiales bacterium
CTACCTGGACCATCTGGCCGGCAAGCCTGCTTTCGAGCTGCCCTCCGGCAGCGCCGGCCTGGAAGCGCGGCGGCTCGAGGCGCTGGCGAGGAGCCTGCTCGACGGGCTTTCGGTCTGGGGCCGCGAGATCTCGCGGCCCGCGGACGAGCGCTCGCCCGGCGTGGTCCGGCACGAAACCGAACGCGCGCGGCGCATGGCCGGCGTCTGGGAGAAGGAGATCGGCCATGCGTACATGCGCGGGCCGCTCAACATGGCGCAGATGACGCTCGGCGTCGCGCTCGGTCTGGAGCTGCGCAACCCGGATTTTCTCTGGCGCCCGGGGCATGCGAAGCTCACCGGCTGGTACGAGCAGATCGCAGCACGAGCGTCGTTCGCCGCGACCGCGCCGCCGCGCGCCTGAGCGTGCCGGCGGTGCACAGGCTCGAAGCCGCGGCGCTCGTTCTCTACGCGGCGACGGTTCTCCTCTGCACGATTCTCGTGGTCGGCTATGGCGACGGCGATTTCCTGGGCGCGCTCATCGCGCTCACGCTTCCCTGGAGCCTGGTTAGTGTGGCGTTCATCTGGTCGCTCGCGCATGGCGCGTCGCTGTGGCTTTTCTGGCTCGTCTACCTCGCGGGCGGCGCCGCGAACGTCTTTCTGCTCCACCGTTACCTGCCAGCGCTGTACGCGCGGCTGCGCCGCTAAGAAGCCGGGTTGGCCGCCGCCTTGCGCCAGGCCGCAGGCGGCATGCCGAACTCGCGCTTGAACGCGCGGCTGAACGCTGCCTCGGACTCGTAGCCGCTGCGCTCGGCGAGCTGGGCGATCGCATCGGCGCCAGAGCGCAGCGCGCGCGCCGCGAGCGCGAGCCGCCAGCGCAGCAGATACTGGATCGGCGGCTCGCCGACCAGGGCGGTGAAGCGCTCTGCAAGCGCCGAGCGCGAAAGCGCCGCCTCGCGCGCCAGCTCGTCGACGGTCCAGTGCCGGCCGGGCGTGGCGTGGAGAAGCGCGAGCGCCCTGCCGACGTGCGCGTCGCGCACACCCGCGAGCCAGCCGTTGCCGCCGGGCGGCAGGCGCTCGATATAGCGGCGCAGCGCCTCGACGAAGAGCAGCTCGGCGAGCTTGGCAAGCATGGAGCCCGCGCCCGGCCGCAATGCCGCGGACTCGCGCACGCCGGCGCGGAAGAGCTCGCGCAGCATCGCCGCCGCGGGTCCTTCGCCCATCGGGATGCAGACGAGCCGCGGCAGCGCCTCGAACAGCGGCCGGAACACGCTGCGGCTCAGTGCGAGATAGCCGCAGACGAAGCGCGTCGCCGCGCCGCCACCGCCGTGGCGCATGTGGAAGAGCTCGGCGCCGCTCTCGGGATCGGGCGTGAGCTCGGCCTGCGTTTCCATCGGCGCGAGCTGCAGGTCGGTGCCCATCAGGTGCTTGCCTTCCTGCGGGCAGAGGATCAGGTCGCCGGCCGACGCCTCGAGCACCTCTCCGCCGTCGGCGAGCCGCACCTTGCAGCGGCCCTCGGTGAGGAAATGGAAGAACGCGACGTGCTCCGAGGCGGCGAGGCGCTGGCGCACGCTCGCGAGGCCGAGCTCGCCGCGGATGCACCACGGCGCGGTGAACTCCCCGTTGAGGTACACCGCGCCCTCGAGGCGCACCGAATTCAGAACGTCCGACAGCGCATCCATGGAGTCCCGGTCAATAACGGCGGAGCCGCGGCCAAGACGCCGGGCCCGGCGGCAGCGAGACTAGCACCCGCCAAGGCCAACCTAAAAGGATCGCATCATGACAACTGCAACCGAAACCCGCTCCGCCGATCACGCGGTCCACGCCAAGACCTACGAAGGAAGCTGCTTCTGCGGCGCCGTGCACTTTATCGTAAGCGGCGAGCCCGCGGCCATGGGCTACTGCCACTGCGAGTCGTGCCGCACCTGGTCGGCCGGGCCGGTCAACGCCTTCACCCTGTGGAAGCCCGAAGCGCTGAAGGTCACCCGAGGCGCCGACAGCATCGGCACGTACAACAAGACGCCCAGGAGCCACCGCAAGTGGTGCAA
>DASYPG010000093.1:0-4178 GCA_036006885.1 Burkholderiales bacterium
CGAGGAACTCCTCGGGCGTGCCGCCGTCCGCCTCGGTGTCGAGCTGCCTGAAGCGCTCGAGCACGAACGCGGACGCGAGCGCCTTGCGGATCTCGGCGTGCAGCCTCGCGACGATCTCGCGCGGCAGGTTGGCCGGCGCGATTACGCCGCCCCAGGCCACGGTTTCATAGCCGGCGACCCCCGCCTCGTTCAGCGTCGGCAGGTCGGGAAACAGCGGCGAACGGCGCGGCCCGGAAACGGCAATGCCGCGCACCCGGCCGGCGCGCGCGTGCGCGCCGATCGACGAGATGTTGTCGAACATGAGATGGACTTCGCCGGCGATCAGATCGTTGATCGCCTGCGGGCTGCCGCGATAAGGAACATGCAGGATGAAAGTGCCGGTCATCGCCTTGAAGAGCTCGCCTCCGAGGTGGCCGGTGGTGCCGTTGCCGCCCGAGGCCATCACCAGGCGGCCCGGATTTTTCTTCGCGTAGTCGATCAGCTCCCGGACCGAGCCGACCGGCAGCTTGTTGTTGACCGCAAGCAGGTTGAAGACGCGCACGCAGTTCGACACCAGCGTGAGGTCCTTCTCCACGTCGTAGGGCACTTTTTCGAGCAGCGAGCGGTTGATCGCGAGCGAGACGATGTTGCCGTAGCCGAGCGTATAGCCGTCGGGCGCCGCCTTCACCACGTCCATCGTGCCGAGGGTGAACGAGGCGCCGGGCTTGTTCTCCACCACGAAAGGCACGCCGATCTGCGTGGAGAGCTGCTGCGTCATCACCCGCATCAGCACGTCGGGCGAGCCGCCGGCCGCCGAGGGGATGACGAAGCGGATGGGTTTTTCCGGATAGGCGGCATTCGCTGCCACTCCGATGAACCACGACAAGAAAAAAAACGCGCTACGCACGCCGCAAGGCTCTGGCGGCATCCATCGCGAAATACGTGAGGATGCCGTCGGCGCCGGCGCGCTTGAAAGCGAGCAGCGCTTCGAGCACGCACGACTCGGGCAGCCAGCCCTTGTCGACCGCGCCGCGCAGCATCGAGTATTCGCCCGACACCTGGTACACGTACGTCGGCGCCTTGAATTCATCCTTCACCCGCCGCACGATGTCGAGGTACGGCAATCCCGGCTTGACCATCACCATGTCGGCGCCTTCGGCCAGATCGAGGCCCACTTCCCACAGCGCCTCGTCGGAGTTGGCCGGGTCCATCTGGTAAGTCTGCTTGTCGCTTTTGCCGAGGTTCTTCGCCGAGCGCACCGCCTCGCGAAACGGACCGTAGAACCCGGAGGCATACTTCGCCGAGTACGCCATGATGCGCGTGTGGATGTGGCCCGCCTTCTCGAGCGCCGCGCGGATGCGCCCGATGCGGCCGTCCATCATGTCCGAGGGCGCGACGATGTCGACGCCCGCCTCGGCCTGCGCCAATGCCTGGCGCACCAGCGCCTCGAGCGTCACGTCGTTCAGGATGTAGCCCGAAGCGTCGATCACGCCGTCTTGTCCGTGCGACGTGTACGGATCGAGCGCGACGTCGGTCATGACGCCGAGCTCGGGAAAGCGCTTCTTCAGCTCCGCGACGGCGCGCGGCACGAGCCCCTTGGGATTGAACGCTTCGCGCCCGCTGGCGCTCTTCAGCCTCTGCTCGATCGCCGGGAAGAGCGCCAGCGCCGGAATGGCGAGTTTCAAACACTGCTCGGCTACCGGCAGCAGCTTGTCGATGGTGAATCGCTCGACGCCGGGCATAGAGGCCACTTCCTCGGTGCGGGCTTTGCCGTCGATGATGAACACCGGGTAGATCAGGTCGTTCGTGCCGAGCACGTGCTCGCGCATGAGGCGGCGCGAAAAGTCATCGCGCCGCATGCGCCGCATGCGGACCGCCGGGAATGCACCGTAGATCTTCACTGGCCTGATTTTTCGGAAGTTTTTCCCGTGGGAACTTTTTCGCGGAGGGAGGCATCTTACCTTCAGACGATTCAATCGTCTCCCGCTTCTCCTCCCTGAGCGGGTGCCTTAATCCAAAGGTTAAGGCGTTTTTACCCCCGGTTTATTCCCCTTTACCGGGGGTTTTTTATTCAGGCGATCTGCCGGGGCGCAGGCGAGTCGAGCCAGCGCTCCAGCAGGTCGCGACATTCGTCGACACCCTGTCGCGTCAGGCTCGAAAAGAGCCTGGCCTCGGCTTGCACCGCCGCGCTCACCGTGGCGAGCGTCTTCGCCTGCGCCGCGCGCGACAGCTTGTCCGCCTTGGAAAGCAGCGCGAGCAACCGTATTTCCCCGAGGTTCCCGAGAAACTCGACCAGTTGCACATCGAGCTCGGTGAGCGGATGGCGCGCGTCCATCACAAGCACGACGCCGGCCAGGGTGCTGCGCGAGTGGAGATAGGAGCCGACCAGCGTGCGCCAACCGGCGCGCATCGAGTGCGGCACCTTCGCGTATCCGTATCCCGGAAGGTCCACCAGGCGCGCGCCCGGACCCAGGTCGAAGAAGTTGATGGTCTGCGTGCGTCCCGGCGTTTTGCTAGTGAAGGCGAGGCGCTTGCGTCCAGTCAGCGCGTTGATCGCGCTCGACTTGCCGACGTTCGAGCGGCCGGCGAACACGAGCTCCGGCGGACCCGGCGGCGGCATGTCGGCGGGGCCGGCGCTGGATGCGAGAAACTGCGCTTGCGAGAACGCCTTCATGGCTCCCGGGAGGCGGGAATTCTAATAAAATCGCGCCTTTCCATCGGTACCAGGGAGCTCCGGGGATGCTTCGCTTGCTCGCGCTCAGCGCGCTTTCCGTTGTCGTGGGCACGGCAGCGGCGCAGAACGCCGCGCGAGGACAGCGCATCGCCGGCCAGGTCTGCGCGGCTTGCCATGCCGCCGATGGCAACAGCGTGGCCGCGACCAACCCCAAGATCGCTGGCCAGTTCGCCGAGTACCTGCAAAAGCAGCTGGGCGACTTCAAGGCACAGCCCGGTAAGAAGCCCGCTCGCGAGAGCGCGATCATGATGGCGATGGCCGCCAACCTGTCCGACGACGACATCCAGGGCCTCGCCGCGTACTACGCGGGTCAGAAGCTGCGGCCTGCGAGCGCGGCCGACAAGGATCTCGCCGCGCTCGGGCAGAAGATCTGGCGCGGGGGCATCGCGGCGAGCAACGTTCCGGCGTGCGGGGGCTGCCACGGCCCTGCAGGGGCCGGGATTCCGGCGCAGTACCCGCGTCTCGCCGGCCAGTTCTCCGAATACATCGCCGCCCAGCTCAAGGGCTTCAAGGACGGCGCGCGCTCCAACGACGCCAACGGTATCATGCGCGGCGTCGCCGCCCGCATGACGGAGCGCGAGATTCAGGGGGTGGCGCAGTATGCGGCGGGGCTGCGTTAGCCGGAAATATTCGGCCGCTCGCCGTGTTAGCCGATCGGTCCCCTCGGAAACCCTCTCAGGAGAGAACATCTTGCAAAAAAGATTGATTGCAGCAGCCGTGATCGTGTCGCTAGGCGCCTTCGGAGGCGCTGCCCTCGCGCAGCAGAAGCCCGAAAATTTGGTGAAGCAGCGCCAGGCGGCCATGACCTTGATTGGAAAGTACTTTGGACCGCTCGGAGGCATGGCGCAAGGTAAGGTGCCGTTCGACGCCAAGACCGTCCAGCGCAACGCCGACTATCTGCACGCGCTGGCGCAGATGCCCTGGGACGGGTTCGACGCGAGCACCAAGGGCCTGAAAGAGCCCAAAACCCGAGCCCTTCCCGCGATCTGGGAGCAGCCGGGCAAGGTGAAGGAAGCGATCGAGCGGCTCGAGTCGGAGGTCGGCAAGCTGCAGCAGGTCTCGAAAGGCGGCGACGAGAGCGCCATCAAGGCGCAGATCGGCGCGGTCGGCAAGGCCTGCGCGAACTGCCACGACAACTTCCGCGAAAAACAGTAGCGGTTTGCTGCGCATCCTGGGCCCCGCTGCGGCGGGGCTTTTGCTTCTTGCCTCCGCCTGGTCGGTCGACGCGCAACAGGGCGACGCGCAGCGCGGCCAGTACCTTTCGAAGGCGGCGGGCTGCGTCGGTTGCCATACCGAGGAGCGGGATAACGCTCAGCCCTTTGCCGGAGGCCGGGCCCTCAAGACGCCCTTCGGCATCTTCTACGGTCCCAATATCACGCCGCACCCGCAGGCCGGCATCGGGCGCTGGAGCGAGCAGGACTTCGTCCGCGCCATGCGCGAAGGCCGCAGGCCCGACGGGGCGAAT
>DASYPG010000094.1:0-2702 GCA_036006885.1 Burkholderiales bacterium
CGGCACGCCGAGCCTGGCGAAAATCTCGGCGACGAAGCCTTTCAGCGACTCGGTGCGTGTCGCGCTGAGAGACATCCCCGCCGGTGTCTCCAGATTCATATCGGCGCTAGGTTACACTCGGCGCGGCGCAGACGGGATACCGGTTTGAACTTCACCTACTTGTCGCTGCCGACCCGAGTCGTGTTCGGCGCCGGCAGCATCCGCGGCCTGGCCGCCGAGGTCGAGCGCCTCGGCGCCAGGCGCGTGCTGCTCATCTCCACGCCGGGCCGCGCGCAGATGGTCCGCGGCCTCGCCCAGGGGCTTGCCGTCGCCGGGGTATTCGACCGGGCCGTCATGCACACGCCCCTCGCCGTGGTGGAGGCCGCCAGGGAGGAGGCGAGAAGGGTCGATGCCGACTGCTGCGTCACCGTCGGCGGCGGCTCGACCATCGGCTTCGGCAAGGCCATCGCGCTCTCGTCTTCGCTACCGGTTGTCGCGGTACCGACGACGTATTCGGGTTCCGAGATGACCACGATCTGGGGCGTCAGCGAAGGCGGCGCGAAAAAAACCGGGCGCGACCCCAAAGTGCTCCCGAGGACGGTCATCTACGATCCCGAACTCACCCTGGACCTGCCGGTCGCGGTGTCGGCGGCGAGCGGCATGAACGCCATCGCCCATTGCGCCGAGGCGCTCTACGCCTACGACGGCAACCCGATCGTTTCCTTGATGGCCGAGGAGGGAATCCGCGCGCTTGCTTTGGCTCTTCCACAAATCGTCTCTAGCCCGGGGGATTCCAAGGCGAGAAGCGAGGCCTTGTACGGCGCCTGGCTCGCCGGCATGACCATCAGCACCACCAGCGTGGCCCTGCACCACAAGCTGTGTCACGTGCTCGGAGGCTTCGGCCTGCCGCACGCCGAGACTCACTCGATCGTGCTGCCGCACGCGCTGCACTACAACCAGGCCGCCGCGCCGGAGGCGATGGCGCGAATCTCCAAGGCCCTCGGCAAGACCGGCGCCGCCCGCGGTCTTTATGAGCTTGAAGAAAAGCTTGGGGTTCCGATGCGTCTCGCCGACATCGGCATGAAGGAGGCCGATCTCGAGCGCGCTGCACGCATCGCGGTGGAAGCGCCTTACCCCAATCCGCGCAAGGTGGAGTACGAGCCGGTGCTCGGCCTGCTGCGCGACGCCTACGAAGGGCGGCGGCCCGCGTAGCCCGCGCTTGCGGGGTCGGCGGAAGGCGAAGCGCTCTTCAGGCCGGCGGTGAGGATGAATTTCATCGCCTCCTCGCGCGACATCTCGACCGGCTTGCACGCGCTCTTCGGCACGAATACCGTGTAGCCGCCGATCTGGTAGCTCATCGGCAGGTACACCGCGACTTCGCCCTCGCGCGCGATGCCCGCGGGCGCGTCGCTGAAGTCGCTGCGCGTGACGAAGCCCAGCACGCGCAGGTTTCCCGGCAGGTCGAGCGCGACCACCTGGATCGGCTCCTTGTGCTCGGCGAAGAGGCCCAGCAGGTCGCGCAGCGCCGCGTAGACCGAGCGCACCAGCGGGATGTCGAGCAGCAGCTTCTCAGCCCGGCCGAACAGTTGCCTGAAGAGCAACGCGTGCATCAGAACGCCGACCAGGAACACGACCACGATCGCCACCGCGAGGCCCATGCCGGTTCGGTACCACCGTTCCGGCATGAAAAACAGCAGTTGCGTGCCGAAGAAGTCCTCGAGCAGCGTCAGCACCCAGACCACGACGTAGAGCGTGACGATGATCGGCAGTAGTGTGAGAAGCCCAGTGAGGAAGATCCGTGCGACCCGCCCCCACGGGGAAGGCGGACCGGGGTGGTGCGCGTGGCGGCGGGGCATCGGCGCATCGTATCATCCGCCCGAGGAGGTTCCCCATGATCGCCGTGATCTTCGAATTCACGCCCGCCGAGGGCCGGTTCTCCGAGTACATGGAGCTCGTGGGCACGCTCAAGGCCGACCTCGACAAGGCCGACGGCTTCATCTCGCTCGAGCGCTTCGAGAGCATCACCACCAAGGGCAAGTTCGTCTCGCTGCAGTTCTGGCGCGACGAGGAGGCGGTGAGCAAGTGGCGCAACCTGCAGCGCCACCGCCAGGTGCAGGCGAAGGGCCGGGCGGGGATCTTCAAGTCCTACCGGCTGCGCATCGCAGGCGTGATCCGCGACTACACGATGGACGAGCGAGCGCAGGCGCCCGCGGATTCAGTCAGGGTGCACGGGTAAACCACACCTTTCTCTTCGAGGAGGGAAGCTGGCGAGCCGAGGGTGAATACTGCGACGCCGCGGGCTCGAAATTCGCCCTGGCGGGCGAGACCACCGTGCGCCACGACCCGAACCGGTGGCTCTTCGAAGCGGTGCAGCGCCTGCGCGGCGACCCGGCGCGGGTGCAGCACAACCGCTACGAGATCGTGCCGTTCTCGCCGGGGGCCCGCTCGACGCACTGGACCGCCCTGAATCCGGCGATCGGGGCGCTGCGCGGGCGCTTCGTCATCGCCGGCGACACGATCCTCTCCTTCTATGCGAGCCCGACCGGCCGCTTCCGCGGCTTCGAGTCGATCCAGCAGCGCAACTCCACCCGCTACAACGTGCGCGGCGGCCTGCTCGAGGAGGACAAGCTGCTGTCGACCTGGGCGCTCGAACTGACCCGCCTCTGACGCGCCGAGTCGTTGTATAACGGGCCGATGATCCAGGCGGCAATCGTCGGCCTCGG
>DASYPG010000095.1:0-5519 GCA_036006885.1 Burkholderiales bacterium
GGCGAGGCGCAGCGCATCCGCCTCGCGAGCCATATCGGCTCGGGGCTCACCGGCGTCATGTACGTGCTCGACGAGCCTTCCATCGGGCTGCACCAGCGCGACAACGAGCGCCTCATCGCGACCCTCAAGCATCTGCGCGACCTCGGCAATTCGGTGATCGTGGTCGAGCACGACGAGGAGGCGATCCGCGCGGCCGATTACGTGGTCGACATGGGGCCGGGCGCGGGCGAAGCCGGAGGGCGCGTCATCGCGCAGGGCTCGCCGGCCGACATCATGGCGGACCCCGACTCGCTCACCGGCCGCTACCTCGCGCGCAAGCTTTCGATCCAGGTGCCGCGGCTCCGGCACCGGCCCGCCGGGAACCGCATCCTCGTGCGCGGCGCGCGTGGCAACAATCTGAAGGACATCGAGCTGTCGCTCCCCCTTGGGCTCCTCATATGCGTGACCGGCGTGTCGGGCTCGGGCAAGTCCACCCTCATCAACGACACGCTCTACGCGGCGCTGGCGCGCCAGCTCTACGGCAGCGCGGTCGAGCCGGCGCCGCACGAGTCGCTCGCGGGGCTAGAGCACGTCGACAAGGTCGTGAGCGTCGACCAGAGCCCCATCGGCCGCACGCCGCGCTCCAACCCGGCCACCTACACCGGCCTTTTCACGCCCATCCGCGAGCTCTTTGCCGGCGTGCCCGAGGCGCGCAGCCGCGGCTACGACGCGGGACGCTTCTCGTTCAACGTCAAGGGCGGGCGCTGCGAGGCGTGCCAGGGCGACGGCGTGACCAAGGTCGAGATGCACTTCCTCGCCGACATCTACGTTCCCTGCGATGTGTGCCGGGGCAAGCGCTACAACCGCGAAACGCTCGAGATTCGCTACAAGGGCAAGAACATCCACGAGGCGCTCGAGATGCCGGTGGCCGAGGCGGCCGCTTTCTTTGCCGCGGTGCCGGCGATCGCGCGCAAGCTAAAGACGATGATCGACGTCGGCCTGGGCTACGTGCGCCTCGGCCAGTCGGCGACCACGCTGTCGGGCGGCGAAGCGCAGCGCGTCAAGCTCTCGCTCGAGCTGTCGAAGCGCGATACCGGGCGCACCCTGTACATCCTCGACGAGCCGACCACCGGCCTGCATTTTCACGACATTCAGCTGCTCCTCGACGTGCTGCATCGCCTGCGGGATGCCGGCAACACGGTGGTCGTGATCGAGCACAACCTCGACGTCGTCAAGACGGCGGACTGGCTCATCGATCTGGGACCCGAGGGCGGCGAGGGCGGCGGCCGCATCGTCGCCGAAGGCACGCCGGAGCAGGTCGCCGCGAGCGCGGCGAGCCATACCGGGCGCTATCTGAGGCGCTCTCTCGACGAAGGGCAGCGCGCCGCCACAATCGGTACCGAAGCGCTACCCCGCTCGCGCGCCGCCTAGCCAGCTTGGGGCTGCGGCTTCTCAGCTACTGACCGGGCAGTCGACCCGCATGACCACGCCTGAGCCGTCCTCGCGGTTCGCGGCGCGCGCCTCGCCGCCGTGAAATTGCGCTATCAGCCTCACCATGTACAACCCCAATCCTAGGTGGGGCTCGCCGGCGTCGTCGGGGCGCACTGAGACCATCGATTCGAAAAGGCGCCCGGCCATCTCGGCCGGCAGGAGCGGGCCGCTGTTGCTCACGGTGAGCGTGCCTTTCTCGTCGAGGCGGAGGCGCACCGGCTCGTCGCGCAGCGAGAAGTCGGCCGCGTTCGCCGCCAGCTTGTCGAGCATCTGGGCGTAGAGGTCGGGCGCGCCGCGCAGCATGACCGGCCTCTCGGGCAGCGACAAGGCAAACCGGATATGCGGAAAGACCGACGCGTATCCGGCCACACAGCCGCGCAGCACGTCGCGGGCGTCGAAGTGCTCGCGCTCGGCCTCGCGCACCACGGCCTCGAGGCGCGTCGCCTCCGACATGCGCGTGAGGATGGCGTCGAGGCGGGCGAGGCCTTCCGCGGCGCGCTCTGTGTAAACGCGCGCCTCCTCGGGCAGCGGCGTCATTTTCAGGTTCTCGAGCGATGAGCGCACCACGGTGACCGGCGTGCGCAGCTCGTGCGAGAGCCGGCCGCCGAGCTTCTCGAGGTAGGCGTTGTACTGCGCGAGCCGCTCGAGCGCGGTGGAGAAGCTGCGCGAAAGGTCGCCGAGCTCGTCGCCCGAGCTCGAGCCGGCGATCAGCTTCTTCACCCGGCCCTGCGAATCGATCGCCTGCTCGGCCTCGTCGCGCAGCCGCGTCAGGCGCAGCGACAGGCGCGAGGCGAACGCGAGCAGCACCAGCGCGCTGATCGCGAACACGATGAGCGTGACCGCCACCACCTTCTCGAGCGTGCGGTCCGAGAGCGAGCGGAGCGCGTTGGTCGTCTCCTCGACCACCACCGCACCGAGCACCTCTTCGCCCGACCAGATCGGGTGCGCCGCAGACAGGATGACCGCGCGCGAGTCGGTGGAGTTGCGCCAGCGCCGCCCGGCCATGCCCTGCAGCGCGGCGCGCACCTCGCCCGCGCCGCTGATCTGCGACTCGGGCAGCGCGTCGTCGAAGTCCTCCGTGGGCCGCTCGAGCAGGAGCTCGGTGACCGGACGCAGCCAGCGCGCGAAGACCTCGAGCGCATCCGCAGGCGGCCGTTCCTCGGGCGCCCTTTTCCTGAGGTCGCCGGTGATGGCGAGCAGGCGTTCCTGCCGGTCGACGATCCAGATGCGCAGGTCGGCGCGGCCGAGGCTCCTGAGGATGCGCTCCATTTCGCCGCCCGCGGCCACGCCGGGACGCAGGTCGAGGAGCTCCGGCCGGTCGTGCAGCGCGGTCGCGACCGCGCGCGCGGTGGCGACGAGCGCCTGCTCCTGGCCCTCGCGCAGCACCGCCTCCATGTCCTTCACATAGCGATAGCCGAGCCACGGGATTGGTGCGAGCACGAGCGCGACCAGCGCCACCTTGGCTCTCAGGCCAAAGCGCACCTAGCTATTCCAGCGGTAGCCGAGCCCGTACACGGTGTCGATGGCCGCGAACGCGGGATCGACCGCCTGGAACTTGCGCCGGATGCGCTTCACGTGCGAGGTGATCGTGGAGTCGTCGACCACGATGTGCGCTTCCTTCATGAGTTGCTCGCGGTTCTTGACGTGGCCGGGAAAGCGCGCCACGCAGTGCACCAGCCACAACTCGGTGAGCGTCAGGTCCACGGGCTTCGTCTGCCAGGTCGCCACGAAGCGCTTCATGTCGAGGCGCAGCTCGCCGCGCTCGAGAATCTCCTCCTCGAGCGGCGGCTCGCGCAGCAGGTCGGCGCGCCGGAAGAGCGCGCTGATGCGGGCGAGGAGGTGCGGGATCCCGGCGTCCTTGGTGAGGTAATCGTCGGCGCCCAGACGCAGCCCCGAGACGACGTCGAAATCGCTGTCGCGGGCGGTGAGGAAGATGATGGGTAGCGCGGCCGACAGCGCGCGCAGCTCCCGGCACAGCGCGAAGCCACCGTCGGGCTCACCGGCGAGCCCGATGTCGAGCAGCGCGAGGTCGGGCAGCCGGCTGCGGAACGCGGCGAGCGCCGAGCCGCGGTCGGCGAACGCGCTCACCTGGTAGCCGTGCTTCTTCAGCAGGTCGGCGTAGTTGGCGCGGATTGCCGCATCGTCCTCGACGATGGCCACGGTTTTTGCCATGCGGCCAATATACCGGAGCCCGGGGCGCCCGGACCCGCTGCCACCGGTTCGCCACAATTCATCGGCGCGGCGCCCGCTTTGCGCTGCGGCGAGCGCAGCTTGCGGCGTTGAAATGGCGACGTGTCTCACGTGAACAGGAGCTTCGCCATGAAAGCCGTGATCGATTTCTCATACGCCGCCGTCGCCGCCGCCATGATCGGCATCGCGGTCGGCGGCACCGCCTTCTCGCTCGTCTGGCTGATGCATATCCTCAAGGTGTAGAACGACGCCGAGGGCTGGTGGCTGGCGGCTAGCGTGGCGCCGCCTCCCCACGCCACGATGCCAGAGCGCCGCCGGGCAGCCGGAGCGGGCGCATGGATCCGCCAGCTCCTAGCCCTCGGCGTCCTTCCCCAACGCATTCATACGCCAATGCTTCGGCTTGCCGCAGTCTTCCTTGTTTGGATCGCCTCGACCGCGCAGGCGATCGACGTTGACAAATACGAACGTTCGTACTATTCTGCGGACCCATGGCCGTGCAGACCGCAGCCCGTGTACACCCCAACAGGGCGAGCCCCGTCAAGACAAAAGGTGAGCGCACCCGCGACGCCATCCTCGACGAGGCGTTGCGGCTAGTCAGCAAGGCCGGGCTCGACGGTCTCACCATCGGCACGCTCGCGGAGGCGACCGGCATGTCAAAGTCGGGGCTGTTCGCGCATTTCGGCTCGCGCGACGAGCTGCTGCTCGCCGTGCTGGCGCACGGGCAGGCGCAGTTCGGCGAGGTCGTGTTCCAGCCGGCGATGGCCAAGCCGCGCGGCCTGCCGCGACTGCGCGCGATGTTCGTCAACTGGCTCGCCTGGACCGAATCGGCCGAGCTGCCCGGAGGCTGCCCGATGATCGGCGGAGCGGCCGAATTCGACGACAAGCCGGGCCCGGTGCGCGACATGCTCGCCGGCGGCCAGCGCACCTGGATCGAGACGCTGAAGCGCGCCGTGCGCCAGGCGATCGAGGAGCGCCAGCTCGCCGCGGACACCGATCCCGAGCAGATCGCCTTCGAGATGTTCGGCATCGCGCTCGTGGTGCACCACCACCGGCGCCTGCTCGGCTACCGCAAGGCCCGCGAGCGCGCCCTCACCGCGCTCGACTCGCTGTTCCAGCGCCACGCCGTTTCCTGAACGAGGAGCCGCCATGCTCAGCACCCTGCGCCTGCCCCAAATTAGCACGAACGTTCGCTTAGTAGCCTCGCGGCTGCTGTTTCCCGACCTCGCCGGCGCGTGGGCCGAGCGCCTGTTCCTCACGCCGCCCCGGACGGCGGACGCGGCCGCGAGCGCGCTCGACCTGATCGACGCACGCTCGGGCTGCATCGTGCACAAGGGCCGCCACATCATGACCTGGCGCTGGGGCCCGGCGGACGCGCCGGCGGTTCTGCTCGCGCACGGCTGGGGCGGCCACGCCGCGCAGATGCGCGCCTTCGTGTTTCCACTGCTCGCCGCGGGCTATCGGGTCATCGCATACGACCAGCCGGCGCACGGCGTCTCCGAAGGCCGGCTCACCGGGCTGCCGGATTTCGCCGACGTGCTCGCCGAGGTGGCTTGGCATCATGGCGACGTGCGCGCGGTCATCGGCCATTCGCTCGGCGCGACCGCGGCCGCCATGGGTCACGCGTGGAACAAGTTCGACGTGGAGAAAATCGTGCTGATCAGCCCGCCTTCGGACCTGGTCGGCCATTCGCGCCGCTTCGCGCGCTGGCACTGGATGCCCGAGCCTCTGCGCCGCGCAATGCAGACCGCGATCGAGGAGCGCTACGGCGTGCGCTGGGAAGAGCTCGAGCTCTCTCGTGTCGCCCCGCGTCTCACCGCGCGCGCGCTCGTCATCCACGACCGCGATGACCGCATGGTGCC
>DASYPG010000096.1:0-2090 GCA_036006885.1 Burkholderiales bacterium
ACGTAGTTGACCAGGCCCGTGCCGCGCGTGTCGTGGAAGTGGGCAATGGGAACCAGCCTTTCCTCTGTCACACGGGAAAACATGTCCTTTACGGATCGAGGCGTGGCCATGCCGGTGGTGTCGCCGAGCGCGACGTGCTCAATGCCAAGTTCCATGAAGCGCTGGACGGCAGAAGCAACGGCACCCGGATCGACGCTGCCCTCGAACGGACAGCCAAATGCCACCGAGACGGTACCGATGAGGCGAAAACGCCCGCCGGCGGCCGCGACCATGTCGGCGATGTTCTGCCACTGCTCGGCGCGTGTGCGGTTGAGGTTCTTCTGCGTGTGCGACTCGGTGGCCGAGACGAGAAGCGAGATCTCGTTCGCCCCGTAGCCCGCTTCGAGATCGACCAGGGCGCGCTCGACCGCCTTCACGTTGGCGCAGGTGGCTTTGTAAAACACCCCCGAACGCCGCTCCAGTGATTGAAGTAGTTGAGAAGCATCCGCGAACTGCGGCACCACCTTCGGGTTGGAGTAGGAGGTGGCCTCGACGCGCGGGAAGCCGAGCGCGGCGAAGCGCTCCACCAGCGCGCGCTTGGTGGCGGTGGGGACGAACTGCGGCTCGTGCTGCAGCCCGTCGCGCGCGAAGCACTCGCACAGGGTTACGTCGGAGGTCATGTGAGGGTTACGGCGGTCAGAGCAATATCGGGCGCAGAGTCGGCGCGGCCATGGTTGACAGTATCAACTAATGTGGTTTACGGTGTCAACGATATGGCCTACAGCGTGCCGCGGCGCGACCCGCGCACTCAGAGCGAGGGCGTGGTGGAGGGCTACGCGCAGACCGCGCGGCGCTGGCCTTCGCAGCCGCTCGCGCGGCGCCCGCACGGGCTCTCGGAGCTGACCGGTCCGCGACTTTCCTCCAGGTTGAAAATCACGCCTGGCGATCTCGCCGGTCACGGCGCGAGGCGAGCGCTGGGCCAGCTCATCGACCTGCGGGTCAGCATCGTCGACGAGGACGGCGCACCGGTCTCCGGCGCGATGGTCGAGATCTGGCACTGCAACGCCGCGGGCAAGTACATCCATCCGAACGACTCGAACGACGCGCCGGAGGATCCGAACTTCTACGGCGCGGCGCGCCTCCTCGCCGACGCGGCCGGGCGGGTCGAGCTTCGCACCATCAAGCCGGGCGCCTATCCGGTTCCGGACACCGACGGCTGGTGGCGTCCGCCGCACATCCATTTCTCGGTGTGGGGCCGGGTGTGGCTTTCGCGCCTCGTGACCCAGATGTTCTTCCCCGGCGAGCCGCTCAACGAGCGCGACGCGATCCTGAACGCGGTGCGCGACCCGCAGGCGCGCGGCCGCTGCATCGCGCGTTTCGTGCCGCAGGCCGGCAACGCGCTCATCTACGAATACGACCTCGTGGTGCGCGGCGGCAGCGCCGCCGTGGAGCTGCCGTGAAGGGGCTCGCGCCCACGGCCGAAATGACCCTCGGGCCGTTCTTCCCGCGCGAATTCGCAACCGGCGCGAACGATCTCGCCGCGGGCGCTCCCGGCGAGCCGATCGAGATAACAGGCCGGGTGGTGCAGGCCGACGGGCGTGCGCTGGACAACGTGGTGCTCGAGATCTGGCAGGCCGACGCCGAGGGACGTTTCGACAATCCCGCCTTCTGCGGCTGGGGCCGCGCTGCCACCGATTCCGCCGGTCTTTATGTTTTTAAGACGATAAAGCCGGGCGCAATCCAAGGGAGGGCACCGCATATCAATTTCCTGATCCTCTACTCGGGCCTGATGCGACAGCTCCAGACGGTCATGTACTTCGACGATTCGCCCGATCCAGTACTGGAAAACTTGAAAGAAAGAAGCGGGCGGCTGGTCGCGAAGAAGGAAGGCGCGAACCGCTACCGCTTCGACATCCGCTTACGCGGCGAGGGCGAGACGCCCTTCTTCGACGACTGATGATCCGCGAGCTCCTCTCGTACCGGCTGCACGAGGTGGCGAACCTGCTCTCGCGCGGCGCCGAGCTGCGCTACCGGCGCGAGTTCGGCGTGAGCCTGTGGGAGTGGCGCACCATCGCGCTCCTCGGCGGGGCCACCGCGCCGCTCTCGCTCAG
>DASYPG010000097.1:0-8553 GCA_036006885.1 Burkholderiales bacterium
GCGGGAACACCTCGCTCACGGTGAGGTAGGCCGAGCTCGCCGCGGCCGAGGCGACGAAGAAGATCGCCGACCAGCACAGCGTCTGGCCGGTGGCGGAGAGCCAGCCGCGCGAGAACGCGTACGCGGTGGCGATGAGAAGAAGTCCCGACACCGAATAGGTCGTTGCGATCATCATCCGGCGGCCGATCGCGTCGAAGAGTCGCCCAAGGAGCAGCGGACCGAGGAAGTTTCCCAGGGCGAACGGGAAGATGTAGTAGCCGACGCGCTCCTCGGGGACGCCGTAGAAGCGGGTGAGCATCAGCGCGTAGGTGAAGAAGATGGCGTTGTAGAAGAACGCCTGCGAGGCCATGAGGGTGAGACCGAGCACCGCGCGGCGCCGGTGGCGCACGAGGAGAACATGGATCACTTCGCGCCACGACACGGTGCGCAGGGCGCGCATCTCCAGGACCTTGTGACCGATAACTGGAGCAACGCCCGCGGTGCGCGGAGCCACGCCCACGTTGCGCTCGATCTCGCGCACCACGGCTTCGGCCTCCTCGACGCGCCCATGCGTCAGCAGCCAGCGCGGGCTCTCCGGCACATGGCGCCGCACCAGCAGGATCGCGAACCCCAGGATCGCGCCGAGGCCGAAGGCGATGCGCCAGCCCCATTGCGGGCCGATCAAGCCCGGATGAAGCAGGACGATGCTCAGCCCCGCGCCCAGCGCCGCGCCGATCCAGAACGTGCCGTTGATCGCCAGGTCCACCGTGCCGCGCAGCCGCGCCGGGATGAGCTCGTCGATCGCGGAGTTGATCGCGGCGTATTCGCCGCCGATGCCGAAGCCGGTGAAGAACCGGCAAATCGCGAAGGTCAGTATTTCCCAGGAGAATGCCGTGGCAACGGTGGCGATGAGATAGACGATCAGCGTGGCGAGGAACATGCGCTTGCGGCCGAGGCGGTCGGCGAGCCGGCCGAAGACCAGCGCGCCGAGCACCGCACCCGCGATGTAGGCCGAGGCCGCCCAGCCGATCTCGGTCGCCGTGAGGCCGAGAGTGTCGTCGCGCTGCAACGCCGGGCCCAGCGAGCCGACCACCGTCACCTCGAGGCCGTCGAGGAGCCAGCTCACCCCGAGCGCGATAACCACGCGCCAGTGCCAGCCTGACCAGGGGAGCCGGTCGAGGCGGGCGGGGATGTCGCTACGGATGGTGCTCATCCAGCGCAAGCTGCAGGCAAGCAGTGGGCCATGCGCCGTCGGAGGGGTATAGTCCGCCGGACAAGGAGGAAGCCATGAAGCTCTTCATGCATCCGGTCTCCATGACCAGCCGTCCGGTGCGCCTGTTCATCTCGGAGCACAACATCCCGGTCGAGGAAATGACCGTCGACCTGATGAAGGGTGACCACTACAAGCCGCCCTTCACCACCATCAATCCCAACCGCCAGGTGCCGGTGCTGGAAGACGAGGGCTTCCGCCTCACCGAATCCTCTGCGATCCTGAAGTATCTCGCCGACAAGGTGAGCTCGCCCGCCTATCCCAAGGACCTGAAGCAGCGCGCCAAGGTCAACGAGATGATGGACTGGCTGAACACCCAGTTCTACCGCGAGTACGGCTACGGCTTCATCTATCCGCAGATCTTCCCCAACAACAAGCGTCCGAACGACGCAGCGCAGCAGGCCTGCCTGGAGTGGTCGAAGGAGAAGGCGCAGAACTGGCTCAAGATCCTCGACCAGCACTGGCTCGGGCCGCGCGCCAACTACCTCTGCGGCGACAAGATCACCATCGCCGACTACCTGGGCGTGGGCTTCGTCTCGCTGGGCGAGATCATCCGCATGGACTTCGCCGCCTATCCGAACGTGAAGCGCTGGCTCGACAACATGAAGCGGCTGAGGAGCTGGAACAAGGTGAACGAGGTGTTCTACGGCTTCCGCGACGCCGTCAAAGACCAGCCGTTCGCCACGCTGTGATCAAGGGCCTGCACCACAACGCGTACCGCTGCCGCGACTCCGAGGAGACGAGGAAGTTCTACCAGGACTTCCTCGGCCTGCCGCTCGCGCAGTCGCTCTGGATCAAGGAGTCGAAGAGCGGCCGGCGCACCGACACGCTGCACACCTTCTACCGCATGGACGACGGCTCGTGCCTCGCGTTCTTCGAGGCGCCCGACATGCCTTTCGAGTTCAAGGCGCAGCACGACTACGACCTGCACATCGCGCTCGAAGTGAAGCACCACGACCTGCTCGCCATGTTCGAGAAGGGCCAGCGCGCGGGTATCGAGACCCGCGGCATCTCCGACCACGGCTTCATCGACTCGATCTACTTCCGCGACCCCAATGGCTACGTGATCGAGCTCACCGCGAAGCGCGAGGGCCACGAGCGTGCGATGGACCCGGAACTAAACCGGGCCCGCCGCACTCTCGATGACTGGCAGCAACGGAAAGCGTGAGCTAGCGGGTCTGCACCGTCGCGGCGCGCTTGACGTAGTCCTGGTAGGCCGGCAGCGCGATCGCCGCTACGATCCCCAGCACGAAGACCGCCGGCACGATCCACAGCGCGACGATGACCCCGGTGGAATTGGGCTGCGTCTTGGCGCCGAACCGGTTGGGACCGTCGGTCCCGGGAACGAACCAGAAGACCAGGTTCGCCAACGGCACAAACACCAGCAGCGAAAACCATCCGGTCACGTTGAAGTCATGGCTGCGCTGGATGGTCAGCATGATCGACATGACGAACATGGCGATGTAGGCGACCGTCAGGACGATCAGCCCGGGCCCCGGCGATAACGCCACGAGGGCCATGGCCGGCAGGATCAACGCGAGCGAGACGAGCATGCTGTAGGTGATGTAGCGCGCGCGACCGATGCGGCCGGAAACGGCGAACAGCTTGACGGGCTGGAACTCCTCCCTGTCGCCGACCGTGGCGCGTGGCGCGCCGTACGGGTTGTGCATGACGTTTTGCTGTGCCATCTGTTATCCCCTTATTGTGTTGTGTTTTGAGGCTTCAGCGCTTCCTATAATACGGCGCCCTACCATCGAGCGCCTGCCTTGAAATTCTGCTTTTTCCATTTAATGCCGTTCACCGGCGTGAAGGAAGTCACGCCCGAGTGGCCGACGCCGAACCGGATGTTCGATCCCGCCCGCGCGCACGAGCTGTACCGGGAATACATCGACACGATGGTGTACGCCGAGCGCTGCGGCTTCGACTGGGTCGGCTGCAACGAGCACCACTTCAGCCCGTATGGGCTGATGGCGAACTGCAACCTCATCGGCGCCGCCCTGGTGTACCCGACGAAGAAGATTCGCATCGCGATGTTGGGCAACCTGGTGCCGCTCAACAACCCGGTGCGCGTGGCCGAGGAATACGCGATGCTCGACTGCATGAGCGGCGGGCGCCTCGTCGCCGGGCTGATGCGCGGCATCCCGCACGAGTACATCGCCTACAACATTGCGCCGGACGCGTCGTGGTCGCGCCAGCGCGAGGCGATCGCGCTCATCCTGAAGGCGTGGACCGAGCCCGAGCCGTTCGGCTGGGAGGGCGAGCACTTCCAGTTCCGGCAGGTCTCGATCTGGCCGCGGCCGCTGCAGAAGCCGCACCCGCCGCTCGTGGTCTCGGCGAGCAGCCTGGAGTCGGCGCGCTTCGCAGGCGAGATGCGCGCCACCATGGGGATGGTGCTCATTTCCGACCTCGCGCTCGCCAAGGAATGCGTCCAGGTGTACCGCGACGCGGCGCGCGCGGCGGGATGGGAGCCGACGCCCGACAACATCCTCGTCGGCATGCACACGGTCATCGCCGAGTCCGACGACGAGGCGAAGGCCGCGCTCAGGGAGGCGCGCAAGTACTTCGACGGCGTACTCATGGGCGGCATGCGCACCGCGGGACGGCTGGTGCTGCAGAAGACGCGCTACTACCAGGACGAGGCCAACCGTGGGCGCATGCAGAATCGGCTCGCGAAGCGCGAGGCCGCCACGCTGGAGGAGCAGATCGCGGGCGGCATGATCCTGTGCGGCAGTCCGGAAAGCGTGGTGCAGCAGATCCGGCGCATCCACGCCGAGCTCGGCAACGGCATCTTCAATTTCACGATGAAGGTCGGCGATCTGCCCGACGCGTTGGTGAGGCGGGGCATGGAGCTCTTCCGCGACCGGGTGCTGCCGCACGTGAGGCATCTTTGAAGGTCGACACGCGCGGCAGCGGGCGCGCGCTCGTCTACCTGCACCCGGCGGGTGGCGTGCGTTGGACCCGGGTGCTCGAGCGTCTGGCGCTGACGCGCACCGTGCACCTACCGACCTTTCCGGGCTTCGACGGCACCGCGATCGACGAAACGGTGACTTCGCGGCAGGGCCTGGCGCGTCTGGTGGGCGAGCACATCGAGAAGAACATCGGAACGGCGTGCGACGTAATGGGCTGCTCGTTCGGCGGCGCGGTCGCCCTCTGGCTCGCGCTCGAGCGTCCGGAGCTCGTCGACCACCTGGTGCTCGAGTGCCCGGCCGGGCTTCAGACCATCGACCCGGCATTGCGCAACAACCCGCACGCTTTCTACAAAGCCTTGTTCGCCCATCCTGAGAAGGTCTCGTACGAGAAGAAGCCGGAGGAAATCGAAGCCCGGAACCGGGCGATGCTCGCGCACTACGGCGCCGCGGACGGAAAGGAGCCCGCCTTGCTGGAAAAAATCTCCGAGGTGCGGGCGACCACGCTAATCGTCCACGGTACGGAGGACCGCATCATCCTGGCCGAGACCATGCGGCTCCTCAAGAGCCGGCTCGGGCGCGCGTTCCTGGTCTATGTGTGGGACGCGGCGCACAACATCGAGGTCGACCAGCCCGAGCGCATGGGCGCCCTGGTCGAGAGCTTCCTCGAGCGCTCCGACGCCTTCGTCGTGCCCTACGCGTAGAGCCGCCAGCCGAAGCCCTCGCACTCGCGGCAGGGCAGCGGGCCGACCTTGCCGGCGGCGTGGCAGGACTCGCACTCGTCCCAGAGCGCATTGACGGCGCTTTTCACCACGCCGGCGCAGCGCCGGCCCACGACCACCTTGTCGCAGCGATGGTTGAGCGATTCGCGCCGGCTGTTTGCGCTCTGGCACACGGTGCACACGCCCGTCGGCTTGTCCTTCTTGCTCAGGTTCATGGCGCACCTCCGGTCCGATTCTGCGCCCGGAGAAGCGAAGCCCCGTGTTAGATTTGCCGCAATGCATGTCGTCGAGCGCTGCGCGGCGTGGGCCGCCCGGTTCCGCAGCCAGCCTATGCCGGCCGAGGTAATGCATCACGCGCGGCGCGCCGTGATCGACTGGCATGCCGCGGTCTACCCCGGCGCGATCCTGCCGCCGGCGACGCTGCTCGAGAGAGCGCTCGGCGAGGAGCTCGACCGCGGCGAAGCGCGACTGGCGCTCGGCAGAAGGGCAACCGTACGCGCCGCCGCGCTCATCAACGCGACCGCCGCGCACACCGCGGAAGTCGACGACATCTTCCGCGACGGCATCTATCACCCCGGGGCGCCGACCATCGCTGCGGCCTTGGCTTTGGCGAGCAGCAAGAACCTTTTGCGCTCCATCGTAGTGGGTTACGAAATTTCTACGCGCATCGGCGCGGCGATGGGGCGTGCGCATTACAAGTACTGGCACAACACCGGGACGATCGGCTGCTTCGGCGCCGCCGCGGCCGCCGCCGAGGCGCTCGACCTCGATGCGAGCCGTTTCGCGCACGCCCTCGCGACGGTGGCGACATTCTCCGCCGGGCTGCAGCAGGCATTCCGCATGGACTCGATGTCGAAGCCGCTGCACGCAGGTCACGCGGCCGAAGCCGGCGTCACCGCGGCGCTCGCCGCTCGCGAAGGCGTCACCGGGTCGCTCGACGTCATGGAAGGCGAGGCGGGCTACGGCCGCGCCATGGGCGGCGATCCCGACTGGGGCAAGGCGCTCGCCACGCTCGGCGAAGACTTTCACATCACGCGCATGACGTTCAAGAACCATGCGTGCTGCGGCCATACCTTTGCCGCGATCGATGGTGCTCTTGCACTCAAGAACCGCATGCGAGTCGATCCCTCCGATATTGAAAAAATCGAAGTGGCCACCTATCGCGCCGGCCTCGAAGTGGCGCATTACGAAAATCCCGCGACGCCGGCCGAGGCGCGCTTCTCGCTGAAGTATGTGGTCGCCACGGGACTCATCCACGGCAGCGTGCGCCTCGCGGCGTTCGAAAAGGACCGGCTCGAGAACCCGGCGACGCGCGCCTTGATGAAGCGCATCCGGGTGTCGCTCGATCCCGGGCTCGACGCCGCCTTCCCGACGCAGCGTGCGGCGCGGGTCGCGATCCAAGCGGGCGGGCGGCGCGAGGAGCATTTGCAGCCGACGCGCATCGGCGATCCCGACGCGCCGCTCTCCGACGCCCAGCTCGAAGACAAATACCTCGAGCTCGCCGCGCCAGTGATCGGCGCGCACCGGGCGAAGGAAGAGCTCGCTCGCCTGTGGGCGCTCGAAGGACGATGACGCTGGTCGAGGCGCTGTTCCGTCCGCGCGCGGTGGCGCTGATCGGCGCGTCGGGCGACCCGGCCAAGAACACCGCGCGGCCGCAGCGCTACCTGCGAAAGCACGGCTATTCCGGCCGCATTGTCCCCATCAATCCAGGACGCAGGGAGGTCCTCGGCGAAACCGCGTACCCGACGCTCGCCGACGCACCGGTCGACGTCGACCACGCCTTCATCATGGTCGAGGACGTCGAGGGTGCGCTCGAGGACTGCGGCCGCAGGGGCGTGGCCGTGGCGAGCATCTACAGCGACGGCTTCGCCGATGCCGGCCCTGCCGGCGCGCAGCGGCAACGAAAGCTGGTCGAGCGGGCAAGGGCGCTCGGCGTGCGCCTTCTCGGTCCGAACAGCATGGGTGTGGTGGACATCCCGGGAGGCCTCGCGCTGACGGTGAACGCGATCCTCGAGATGGAATCGCTGCCGGCGGGCGCCGCGAGCATCGTGTCGCAAAGCGGCACCATGCTCGGCACCGTGCTCTCGCGGGGCGCTGCCCGCGGGCTCGGCTTCGCCAAGCTGGTGTCGGTGGGCAACGAGTGCGATCTCGGCGTCGGCGAGCTGGTGGAGCTCCTTGCAGACGATGGCGACACGCGGGTAGTTCTGCTTTTTTTGGAGACGATTCGCGATCCGGGAAAGCTCGCCATGGCGTGTCGAAAATGCCACGACGCGGGCAAGCCCGTGGTCGCCTACAAGCTTGGGCGCTCGGCATTGGGGGAAGCGCTTGCGCGCTCGCACACCGGCGCGCTCGCCGGCGCCGACGCCGCGGTCGACGCGTACTTCCGCGACTGCGGCATCGTGCGCGTCGATCTGCTCGAGACGCTGATCGAGATCGCTCCGCTGCTGCACGGACGGCGGCCGCTGGGCCTGGCGCGCGCCGGCCGCGTCGCGGTGGTGACGACCACCGGCGGCGGCGCCGCCACGGTGGTGGACCGCCTCGGCCTTGCGGGGATCGAGGCCGTCGGGCCGCGCCCGGAGGCCTTCATTCACGACCTCACGATGACGGCGACGCCACGCGCCTACCAGGAGACGCTGGAGAAGCTGCTCGAGTCCCCGCAATGCGACGCGGTGCTCGCCACGGTGGGTTCTTCGGCGCAGTTCCATCCCGCGCTCGCGATCGAGCCGATTCTCGCGGCCGCGGGAAGGCAGAGCGCGAAGCCGCTTGCGGTATTTCTCACGCCGCATGCCGAGCGCTCGCTCGCCCTGCTCGCCAGGCAGGGAATCGCTGCATTTCGCACGCCCGAAGCCTGCGCCGATGCCTTTGCCGCCTACTTTTCCTGGGGTTCGCCGCGCAGCATGCCCGCACTGTCCGCGCCGCCTTTGCGGCAGGACCCGTTCGAGCTCGTCGAAGCGCTGGCGATCCCGGTGGCGGCACACTCGATCGCGCACGCGCCCGACTATGTGCACTCGATTCCCTATCCCGTCGCGCTCAAGGTGCTCGACGCGGAGCACAAGACTGAAACCGGCGGCGTCGCTCTCGGCGTTTCCAGTCAAAATGATTTGATGAAAGTCGCTGCGGCCTGGGGCAAAAAGGCGGTCCTGGTGCAGAAGATGGAGCGCGGCCTCGCCGAGGCGATCGTCGGCTACCGCGACGACCCGGTGGTCGGACCGTTGATCCTGGTGGGCGCCGGCGGGACGCTTGCCGAGCTCTACCGGGATTTCTCGCTCGCGCTCGCGCCCGTGAGCGCCGAGGAAGCCGAGCGCATGATCGAGCGCGTGAAAGGGCTCGCGGTGATTCGCGGCTATCGCAATCTGCCGCGTGGGGACGTGAAAGCGCTCGCCAGGGCGGTCTCCGATTTTTCACGCCTCGGCCTCATCCCCGGGCGGCCGGTCGCGGAAGCCGAGCTCAATCCGCTCATCGTCAAGGCGGACGGCGTGGTCGCGGTCGACGCGCGCCTCGCGCTGAAAGGCTAGCGGTGCCGCTCGCCGCTTTGCGCGAGATTCTCTCGGCCGCCGGAGTCGAAGCGTCCGACCCGCCACACATCACCGGCGCGGATCCGGTCGTCCGAACTCGCTATCGCGTGGGTACGGCCGGCGCGGCGGCGCTCGCGGCGCTCGGGCTGGCGGTCGCACGA
>DASYPG010000098.1:0-5319 GCA_036006885.1 Burkholderiales bacterium
CAGCTGCCGGCGCGGTAGGCCTTGCCGCGCTTCTTGCCGCGGGAAATAGCGCCCTTGCGGGACACCGAACCGTAGTTGTGGCTGTTGTCGCGCATCTCCTTCGCCCGCAGGCGCTGCGCCTTTTCGGCCTCGCTCTCGCGCCCGAGGGCCGAGCCGTACTTGCGTTTCATCTTCGAGTGCTCCGCGACCTTGGTTCGTCGAGGACCCAATGGTACTCGAAAGGTGATCGACTGAATTTGTTCACGCTTTTCTTGCAATTCGCAGTTGCGCGCGGCATCATCGCAATGTAGGCCACGCTCGACACAAGAAGCCACAAGAAAAAGGGGACGCAGAACCCTCGCGCAGAATGAAGACCACCCTGGTGCTCAACCCGAAGGGCGGCGCGGGCAAGACGACCATCGCCACCAACCTCGCCAGCTGCTTCGCTGCGGCGGACATACCGACCACGCTCATGGACTACGACCCGCAGGGGTCGAGCATGAACTGGCTGCGGCTGCGGCCACCGCACGCCGCGCCCATCCATCGCGCGAACGGCGCGCCCGAGCGTCGTGACCGGCTGCGCAGCTTCGAAAGCCACGTGCCGAGCCACACCGAGCGGCTGGTGATCGATGCCCCCGCGGGAGCGTCGGGCATGCTGCTCCAGGAGATGCTCGAGCGGGCCCACTGCATCCTCGTGCCGGTGGTGCCGTCGGCGATCGACCTGCATGCGACCGCCAACTTCCTGCGCGAGCTCGCGTCGTGGAGCCGCGTGCGCTCAGGCAGCGTGCCCGTGGCCGTCGTCGCGAACAAGGTGCGCCGCTCGATGCCCGCCTACCGGCCGCTCGAGCAGTTCCTGCAGACGGCCAACCTGAAGCTCGCCGCCCGGCTCATCGATTCCGACGTCTTCCTGCGCGCGGCCGAGTCGGGCCTGGGGATCTTCGAGCTCGACGAGAACCTCTCGGTGTCGGAGAGAAAGCAGTTCATGCCGATCATCGAGTGGGTCGAGGACCGCCGCTCGCCGCCGCGGCCGGCGAGCGACGCCGCGGTGTACCCTTTGGCGAGGAGCCGTTCCGCCTAGCGCGCCCGCGGCGCGGCGAGCTCGCGCCGGATCTCCCGCAGCTTCGCCTTCACCCTGGCCGCGTTTTCCGGCCCCATGCGCACCATGATCTTCTGGCCCGCCGACAGGCCCTCGAGCTCCGGATCGGCGAACTGGTAGAGCACCTTGGGGCGCACCAGCTTGACCGGGCCGGCGGGCGTCGGCGCTTCCAGCATGTCGTCGATCGCCCCCAGCAGCCGGTCGTGGAAGCGCGCATTCGGGAAACCGAGCTCGACGTACGCGCGCTGGAACAGGGGATACGCCTCGGCGTAGCGCTGCGCCAGCGCGTGCGCGTCCAGGGCCTCGAACACGCGAACGTAGCCCGCGTAGCGCTGCGAATTCGCCTGTGCGAGGACGATCTCGTCGCCCTCGCTCGAGGCACCGAAGGCCCCGGGCACGGCCTCGAGCGGCATCACGCGCCTGGGCGCGGTCTCGCGCGGCAGGTTGTCGACCGTCGCGACGATGCGGCGCACGAGCTGCGACGGGTAGACCATGGCCTCGAATGCCTTGCGGCCCACCAGAGCGCTCACCGTGTCGCGCATCATGGCATCGCTTTGCTCGATGCTCGGCAAGGGCCTTTCCGGCTCGGCCGAGGGCGCCTGCGCCTGGGGCGCTTGCGGCGGGCTCTCGGCCGGCGCTGCCGGCTCCGCCGCGGGCGGCTTGGAGGCAAGCGGCGGCAACCCGAGGAAGTCTCGCTTCGACCAGACGTAATACAGGGCCGCGCCGACGCCGAGCGCCAGCACGAGGAAAAAGACCCACCACAGGTAGCCGGTACGGGATTCCCGGAAATAGGGCCGCTCATCGCGGCTCGACCATTGCTCCATTGCAAACCTCCAGCCTCGATCTAGAACACGCCCTCAAGATACGCCGGAGCCGGGTTCCCTTCCACCTCCGGCGTACACGGCAAGGGGACGCCAGTGGCTGCGGCTTTCCTGCAGCAGCGGCTCCAGGGCTTCGCTGGGCATGGCTTTGCCGAGCAGATCGCCCTGCAGCTCCTCGCAGCCGAACTTGGAGAGCCACTGGGCCTGCTCCGCGGTTTCCACCCCCTCGGCGATGGCGCGCACGTTGAGCGCGTGCGCGAGATAGATCACCGCCTCGGCGATCGCCACGTCCTCGCGATCCGCCGGAATCCCGGAGACGAACGCGCGGTCGATCTTCAGCCCGTCGAAGGGGAACATCTTGAGGTACGAGAGCGACGAGTAGCCGATGCCGAAATCGTCGAGCGAAAGCCCCACGCGCAGGCCTTTCAGCTCGTCCAGCGTCTGCGCCGCCTGCGCCGGGTTTTGCATCACCACGGTTTCGGTGACCTCGAGCTCGAGCGCTTCGGGCTCGAGGCCGCTCGAGCGCAGCGCCCGCGCCACGTCCTCGACCAGGGTCTTCTCGGTGAACTGGCGCGCCGACAGGTTGACGCTGACACGCAGATCGAAGCCCTGCTCCTTCCACTGCCGGGCGCGCGCGCAGGCGGCCTGCAGCACCCATTCGCCGATCGGAACGATGAGACCGGTTTCTTCGGCGAGCGCAATGAACTCGCCCGGGGCCACCAGCCCGCGCTCCGGGTGGCGCCAGCGCAGCAGCGCCTCTGCGCCGGTGATGCGGCCGGTTCGCGCCGAGACTCGGGGCTGGTAGTACAGGACGAGCTCGTCGCGCTCCAGGGCACGCCGCAGGTTCGCTTCCAGGGAGAAGCGCCGCTCCATCTCCTCGTTCATGGAGGCGGCGAAGAAGCGATAGCCGCCGCGCGCGTGCTGCTTCGCCCGGACCATGGCCATGTCGGCGTGCTTGATCAGGCTGGCGGCGTCGATGCCGTCGGCCGGATACAGGCTGATGCCGATGCTCGCCGACGAGACGAACTCGCGGCCCTCGACGAGGAACGGCTGCTTGAGCCGGTCGTGGAGCTTCTGCACCACGGCGGTGATGTCCTGGGGCTTCTCCATACCCTCCAGCAGCGCGACGAACTCGTCGCCGCCGATGCGCCCCACCGTGTCGCTCTGGCGCAACGATTCCGTGATGCGCCGGGCGCACTCCTGGAGGAAGCGGTCGCCGGCGCCGTGGCCGAGGCTGTCGTTCAGCAGCTTGAAGCGGTCGAGATCGATGAACACGACCGCCACCGGGCCGCGCTCGCGCCGGGCGCGCCGCAGCACGGCTTCGAGCTGGCGCCGGAACTCGAGCCGGTTGGACAGACCGGTGAGCGCGTCGTGCGCGGCGACGAACTTGAGGGCCTCCTCCGCCAGCGTCTTCTGGTGGTGCCGGCCGAGCTGGGCGCCGATCGAGGCAAGCAGGTCGGCCACGGAACCGTCGACCCGCATCGGCGCCTCGCTGAAGAGCTCGATCACGCCCAGGACGTTGTTCGCCGCGACGATCGGAAAGGCCACCGCGCTGTGCAGCGCCACGCGCTCGCCGCCGACGCCGCCGGCGTACAGCGGCTGGCGGTTCGCCTGCAGGGCCGCGAGCACGAGCTCGCGCTTCTGCAGCGCCGCGCGCGCGAGCTGGCTTCCGGCGGCCTGCAGCATCATGTGGACGCGCTCGCTGCGGTCGACATTGTCGGCGCACCAGACCCGCTCGCAGCGCAGCGCGTGCGCGCCCTCCGCCAGCCACTGCACCGCGCAGACCATGTTGAGCCGGGTGCACAGGACTTTCAGCAGCGCCGGCAGCACGTCGCCGGCGCCGGCGGAGAGGATGCGCGTTACCTGATGCTCGGTCTGCAGGTTGGACTCGGCGCGCCTGCGATCGGTGATATCCATCGTGGTGCCGCGCCACACGCCGCCCTCGCCCAGCGGCTCGTCGAGCTTCGCCTTGGTCAGCGCCCAGCGCTCGGTGCCGTCGTGCAGGCGCAGGCGGTGCTCGAGCTCCAGCACCGCGCCGCGATCCGAGCTCAGGCGCAGCATGTCGCGCACCTTCTGCCGGTCGCCCGGATGCACCACCGCGAGGAAGTCGTCCAGCGCCACCCGGCTGCCGCGCTCCGCGCCGAGCAACCGGTAGAGCTCCTCGGACCAGACCATGTGGCGTCCCGGTCCAGAGATCTCCCAGCTGCCCAGGCGCGCCATGCGCTGCGCTTCGGCGAGCCGCCCGTCCTGGAGGTGGAGGTCCTGATTGATCCGCCGGGCGAGCGTGAGCGCGCGGTGGCGCGATGACGTGATCAGGAAAAGCATCGAGGCGAGCAGCAGGCAGGTCAGCACGCCGAGGACGAACACCACCCAGGGCAGCTGCAGGTCGTAGTCGGACACGAGCCGGGCTTCGGGGGCGCGGAAGCCGAGCTGCCACAGCCGCCCGCCCATCTCGATCTCGCGGCTCGTGGCGTACACGCGCCCCGTGACGCTCGTCGCCGAGACGCCGTTGTCGAAAAGCAGGGCCTTCTGCTCGGGTCGCTTGCCGTCGAAGCGCTCGACGTCCGCGACCGTGAAATGGATGTGGTAAAGGTTGTGCGCTTCGAGCACTCCGCGCATCAGCTGCGCGATCCGGAATCCGACGCCGACCGATCCGATGTAGGCGGCGCGCCTCTGCTCGAGCGTTTCGGTGGGATACCCGGACCGATAGACCGCGATGCGCATCGCGAGGTTGTCCACGCCGTCCTCGAACCGGATGATCTGCCCCGAGGACACGAGCTTGCCGCTGTCCCGGCCACGCTCGAGGGCGTCGGGCTTGAGCGGCGCCGCGCCGATGTCGAGGCCGAAGGAGCGCTCGTTGCCGTCGAACGGCGCGAGGTGGGTGATCACGTAATAGGCCGGCCGCGCCTGCGCAGGCTGGATCGTGAAGCCTTGCGCCCAGGGCTCGCCGGTCCGGTCGGAGCGGACCTGCGCGACCAGGGCTGCGCGTTCGCTGTCCTTGACATAAGCCGCGTAGTTCAAGACGCGCAGCGCGGGATAGCGCGCGTCGAGCTCGAGGGTGGCGACGAACCGGCGGAAGTCCTGCTGCGTGACTTGCGCCGAGGTTCGGAACAGCGCCCGCACGGCGTAGAGGGCGTCGGTGTACGACTGGATGCGCGCCGCGAGCGCGTCCTTCGCCTGATCGGCCTGCAGCTCCAAACGGTCGGCGGCGTCCTGCCGGAGGTTGCTCAGCAGAAACCGGCTGAGGCTCGCCGAGAGCGCGACGCCCAGGGCCAGGATGACCACCGGAAACCAGACGCGGCCAAGGAGCGACGGCTTAGGCGCCTGGTCCGGGTCGAGCGCGGTGCGCGAGAAGTCCAGCCCCTGTTCCCTCTGGCTTTCATTCTAGTGTTTGTGGCGGGCGCATGTGACATGGAGTTTTCG
>DASYPG010000099.1:0-2387 GCA_036006885.1 Burkholderiales bacterium
CTGCGACCTCGGCCAGGGATTCCTGTTCGACGCGCCGATGAGCGCGGCCGAGTTTGGTCCGCGCCTAGGGCCCGCCTAACTTCTTCTCGAGCCGGCGCGCGAACACCGTCATTTCCTTCTCGGCCTGGCGGTCGCCCTTCCTGCCGGCCGCGGCGATGCCCTCGCGGTACGCCGCGAGCGCCTCGGCGGGCCGGTCGAGATCGGTCAGGACCTTGCCGAGCGCTTTCCAGGCCGCTGAGTAGAGCGGATCGCGCGTGACCGCCTCACGCAGATGCTCCTGCGCTTTTTCCGGATTGCCCGCCTTCGCATACTCGATCCCGAGCGAATAGCGCAGCAGCGCGCCGTCGCGCGGCGTGCCGAGGAGCTTCTCAAGCGCGGAAATCATTGGGCTAAGATACCCCCATGAAGAACGCGATCCAATCGAAGGGCGCCCCGGCCGCCATCGGCACGTACTCGCAGGCGGTGCGCGCGGGGGACACCGTCTACCTGTCCGGCCAGATCGGGCTCGACCCGGACAGCATGCAGATGGCCGAGGGCATCGAGGCGCAGACGCACCGCGTGTTCCGCAACCTCTCGGCGGTGGCGGATGCTTCGGGCATGCGCCTGGAAGACGCCGTGCGCATGACCGTCTATCTCACCGATCTCGCACACTTCGCGCGCGTCAACGAGATCATGGCGCAGTACGTGCGCGAGCCCTACCCAGCGCGCGCCGCGGTCGGCGTCGCCGGCCTTCCGCGCGGCGCGCTGGTCGAGATCGACGCCATCCTGCACAGGGGGTGAGGTCCGCGGCCAAGCTCGAAAAGCTCGGGCTGCGCTCGGGCTTCGACTTCGTGCTGCACCTGCCGCTGCGCTACGAGGACGAGACCGCGCTCACCGCGCCGGAGTCCGCGCCGCAGGGCAGGCCGGTAAGCGTCGAGGCAAAGGTACTCAAGGCGCAAGTCATGTACCGCCCCAAGCGGCAGCTCATCGTGTACGCCCAAGGCCTGGTGCTGCGCTTCTTCAATTTCTATCCGAGCCAGCTGAAGCAGTTCCAGCGCGCCGCGGAGCAAGGCTTGCTGGTGCGCGCCTACGGCGAGGTGCGGCCGGGCTTCTTCGGCGCGGAACTGGCCCATCCTCGCTACCGGATCGTGCCGGAAGGCGAGCCGCTGCCCGACACGCTGACGCCGATCTACCCGAGCACCGCGGGCGTTTCCCAGACGGAACTGCGCGCGCGGGTGCTGCAGGAGCTTGATGGCGCAGACCTCCGAGACACGCTGCCGGCGGCCTTCAAAAGGATGTACAACGTTAGCGGCTTTGCCGAAAGCGTGCGCCTCTTGCACCGGCCCCCGCCGGGAATCGAGCTCGCGGCGCTCGCCGACCGTACCCACGCGGCCTGGCAGCGCATGAAGTTCGACGAGCTGCTGGCGCAGCAGCTCTCGATGCGCTTCGCGCACGAAAAGCGCCGCACCCGCCGAGCGCCCGCCTTGCCCACGAACGGCGCGCTGCTGCGGCACTTCGTCCAGAACCTTCCGTTCAAGCTTACGTCCGCCCAAATGCGCGTCGTGCAGGAAATGCTTCACGACCTCGCGCTGGCCACGCCGATGCAGCGGCTCCTGCAGGGTGATGTCGGCAGCGGTAAGACGATCGTCGCGGCCATCGCCTGCCTTGCCGCGGTCGACGGGGCTCACCAGGCGACCGTCATGGCGCCCACCGAGATCCTGTCCGAGCAGCACTGGCGCAAATTCAACGACTGGCTCACGCCCCTGGGAATCCGGCTGGCATGGCTGCACGGCGGCCTCGCTCGGAAACAGAAGAAAGAAGCGCTGGACGATATCGCATCGGGCCGGGCGCAGGTCGTGATCGGCACCCACGCCCTGGTGCAGGAAGGAGTGGACTTCGCGAGTCTGGCGCTGGCGGTCGTGGACGAGCAGCAGCGCTTCGGCGTCAGCCAGCGCCTCAAGCTGCGCCACAAGGCGGCCGAGGTTTGGCCGCATCAGCTCATGATGAGCGCGACGCCGATCCCGCGCACGCTCTGGATGACCTGCTACGCCGACCTGGACGTCTCGGTGATCGACCAGCTGCCGCCGGGGCGCCGGCCGGTCGCCACGCGCTTGTTCGCGGCCGCGCGCCGGGAGGAAGTGCTCGCGCGGGTGCGGGATGCATGCATCGAAGGGCAGCAGTGTTACTGGGTTTGCCCCGTCATCGAAGAGTCCAAGGACGGCGACCTGCAGACCGCGCTCGATACCTTCGACAAGCTGAAGAAGGAGCTGACGACGCTGCGTGTCGGCCTGCTTCACGGCAAGCTGCCGCCGGCGGAGAAAGCCGCCGTGATGAAGGCCTTTCAGGAAAACGAGATCCAGCTGCTGGTTTGCACGACGGTGATCGAGGTCGGGGTCGACGTCGCGAAT